>JACSSI010000123.1 GCA_014879345.1 Anaerolineae bacterium
ACAGCCTGATTCCCGGAATGCTCGTCTTTTTTATACTGTGTACAAAACTGGAACCAACTCAATAAGGAACTGGACTCAGGAAGGAACTGGATCATGTCTACAAATTCAATCAGAAAAAATCTAACCCCTCGCTCGAACAGACAGATCGCGCTGCTGGCACTGGGCTTATGCATCGTTCTAGCCATTCTCCTCACCAAATCATTTCGGCCAAATTCAGGCAGCCCGACTGTCGTTCCCCCGGATTTTCAGCTTGCAGCCAAAGTTGATCTCGCTACCCGCTCTTATGATGGGGAAACAATAGCGCAGTTTACGTTGGAGGAAACGGCCGTTGTCAGCATCTATTACACCATTCCCAACATCGACATCACCTATTTCAATCTCAGCCTCATCGGGCCTGAAAATGACAGCTTCGTCATTTTACACAGCAAAAATTACCACACCGACAAGACCGGTGGCGGCATGTGGGAAAAAAGCCTGGAACCGGGTACATACCAGTTGGCACTAACAACCGATACCGGCTCCGGCGTTTTATCAGTGTACTGGGGATATTCCTCAAACATCAAGTAGTAAAAAATTTGCACGATTTCGGGGCAGTTTCCCAACGCAGGCAGACCGTTTGTCTGGCCAATAATAGGAGAATTTACGATGAATCTTGTCTCAAAAAGCCCAACAACGATGACAACAAAAACACTTGCCCCTTTCCTGGCACTTACCTTCGGCTTAACCTGGGGGTTAGTTGCCTTGTTCCTCATGTTCACTGACCAGATCATCGCCATCTTTGGCGAGGTCAGCATGAGCAATCCCTTGTTCATTTTGGCCGTGTATGCGCCGGGTTTCGCAGGCGTGTTCCTGGTCTGGTGGTACTATGGGTTTAAGGGGTTAGGCAGCTTCTTTCGCCGACTGACCTTGTGGCGCGCACCCATTAAATGGTGGCTGTTCCTCATTTTTGGCATTCCGGCAATCGTCTACACAGGAGCCGCTTTGAATGGCACTCTAAACGACCCCATCCCCTTTTCTTCCTGGGCTGAAGTGCTGCCAGCATTGGCGCTGGCATTGTTCCTGGGCCCCATCGAAGAATTCGGCTGGCGGGGAGTTGCCCTGCCCTTGTTGCAGCGCCGATTCGCTCCGATCTGGGCTGGCTTGATTCTCGGTATCATCTGGGCTACCTGGCACATCCCCTCGTTTCTGATGGGCGGTACACCCCAAAGCGCCTGGGCGTTCGGGCCTTACTTTGCTGGCATCGTTGCCATTTCTGTCATCCAGACGCCTCTGTTCAATGTCAGCCGGGGCAGCCTGCTGATTGCCGTCCTGTACCACTTCCAAATGATGAACCCCCTGTTCCCGGATGCCCAACCCTGGGACATTCTTATCTACATCATGGTCGCAGTCCTCGTTGTTTGGCTCAATCGTCGCCAGATGTTCCGACGTGGCTCCGGGGTAACTGATGTGCTGATGCCACAAGGTGATTAAAATGAAATTTACCGAAGCCTTTGATGAAGTGAGTGCCAGTTCGGCTGGCGGTGCACCATTCTTAATTGCCTATGGCCTTACTTTCTTTGTCAGTGGCATTCTATCGTTTGTGCTGCCGGAGGAAACGGCCGTTCTCATCGTCTTGTTTCAAGGTGCGCTGGCGCTGCCACTAGCCTTCTGGTTGGAACGGAAGATGCGCTGGGAACAAATGGCGGCAGACAATCCACTGCGGGCGCTGTCTGTACAGTTAGCGGTATCACAAGCGTTGGCGCTGCCAGCCTTGATTGTGGTCTTCGACTTGAACCCCCGCGCCATCCCCGTCATGATGGCTGGACTAGGGGGCGTGCATTTCCTGCCCTATGCCTGGCTGCATCGCACCAGGTTATACACCGCGCTGGCAGTGGCGGTCTCTTTTGGGGCATTTGCGCTGCTGCTCATTTTGGGACCGACCGCCTTTCACGTCATTTTGTTCTACGTGGGCATCGTTTACTGGTTGACAGCGCCATTTGTTTACCGCCATGCAGCGCATTTGCAGGTGGTGTGGAAATAATTGAATCACTGCGATAAGCAAAAGGAATCATTAAAATGACCCGAACACTATTTCCTGAAAGACACCCTAACGGGGCCACGGCCTTGCTCTTCATTGCTGCCATCATCATTTTTCTGGCTTCCGGCGCTCTGGTTGCTTTGATGGCTCTGCCTCCGGCAAGTCTGTACATCATCGCCTTTCTGCTGTTGGGCGTGACCTGTGTCGCCCTGTTGGCTCAAAATAGCTGGTGGCATGAAGTGGGGTTTCGCGCACCTTATGAACGGCGACTGCTTTGGCTGTTCTGGCTGCCGTTTGTGCCGGTGTTTGGCAATCTGCTTGATGGCCTGAGCGCGACCGACCCGAAGCAAATCATGCTCTTTTTTCTCATGGCCGTTCTCTCGAGCTTTGTGGAAGAGACACTCTTTCGAGGCCTGATGCTGCGGGCGCTGCTGCCCACAGGGATGTGGCGGGCAGCGCTGATCTCGGCAGCGCTGTTTGGGGGGATGCGCATTTTGAATGTGCTGACTTTTTCCAACCCAGCTTACGCGCTGCTACAGGTGGGGTATGCTGCGGCAATTGGTTTTTGCTATGCGGCGCTGGTTATCAGCACCGGGACGATCTGGCCGCTGATTTTGGCTCATTTTCTCACAAATTTTGCCGGCTTTTTGGCTATCGGTAGCGCTGGATCAACTGACCCAGTGGCTTTACGTGAAATGGTATTTGCCGCCGTCTACATTGTTCTATTTATGGCTTATGGCATTTTCTTATTACGTTCTCACAGGAGATTTTCTCATGACAACGCTTAAACAAATTTTTAACCAACGGCGGGTTGGGATGCCTGCTGTAAAAAATAATCGCTGGCTGGAAACGGCCGTTTCTATTGGCAGCATATCACTCCTTGGCATTGTTACGGCACTGGCTGTGCCTTACGGCCCCATCACACAGACACAGGTATGGCTTGTGATGGCATCCAGCCTTGTCGCTGGGCTGATAGTGGGTTTCCTCATGCGTACACCCTGGGCAATGCTGCTGGCTCCTGTCGTCTACATCCTCACATTCGAGCTAGTCCGATCCAACGGCATCGTGCCGACTATTGGCGCGATTCGCCTGGACAACAGTTACGGGATACTGGCTTTATTGATGGGCAGAGGGTTTCATGGTTTGGTAGCACTGCTGCCCTTGATTTTGGGGAGCGGTTTGGGCGTTCTTCTGGCGCGTTACCATGCCCATGAAACTGGCAGTTCTATCCGTACTGGCTTGCAAGTTGTTCCGCTCCTGATATTGGCGGTAGTGGTCGTGACTTTAGCCGTGCTGAATGGTATCCCGGCCAGCACGCCGCCTATTCTGGACGAGCATGGCGTGCCAGTTGCCGGAAGTATTGCTGAGTTAACGGCCGTTCCTCTCGGCGGCCACAAACAAACCATCATGATCCGCGCTCACAGTGCTGACTTGCCTGTGCTGCTCTATCTGAGCGGCGGTCCAGGGCAGAGTGATTTGCCTTATTCGCGGGTACTGTTTGCAGACCTCACACAAGATTTTGTGGTGGTGAGCTGGGATCAGCGCGGAACCGGTAAATCCTATGCGGCGCTTGACCCAATCGAAACATTGACACTGGATCAAGCAGTCTCCGACACCATCGAACTGACCAACTACTTACGGGAACGGTTCGACGAAGACAAAATTTACCTGATGGGCGAGTCCTGGGGCGCAACGCTGGGTGTCCTAGCCGTGCAGCAGCACCCGGAACTGTATTACGCCTGGATTGGCAGTGGGCAAATGGTCAGCCAACGCGAGACCGACCGACAGCTTTACCACGACGTGTTAGCGCTGGCAGAACGCACTGGCAACACGGCATTGGCAGAACAAATGCTGGCTTTCGGTGAACCGCCTTACGCCGACACACCCTACCCGAACGCTGTGGTGATGGGCATCTATGATCAGCTAGGCACCCCTTACATGCCACCTCAGGATTACATTGAGCGAGGCACAGCGGCAAATGTTGGGCCTTGGGGCATATTGGGCAGTGAGTACAATCTGGTAGAGAAAGTAAATATGATGCGCGGCTTAATCGACATGTTCACCGTGATGTATCCGCAGCTTCAGGAAATTGATTTTCGACAGGATGTACCCAGACTAGATGTGCCAGTCTACATCCTGGATGGCGCCGCCGAACTGACAGCACGACGTGACCTGGCACTGGCTTGGTACAATCAATTAGACGCGCCCAGCAAGCAAATATACACCTTTGACAATGCCGGTCATTCGGTCGCATTTGAGCAGTTTTCAGCCTTGCACCAGATTTTAACCGAGACGGTTTTGCCGGAAACGTATCCAGTTCAATGAAAAAAAGGATTAACTCATGTTTGTAATTAGACCAGAAAAAGATGATGACAAAGCAGGGATTCGTCATGTGAATGAGAAAGCATTCAACAGACGGAATGAAGCAGATTTGGTGGATGCGTTGCGTGACTCAGAAGCGTTTATTATTTCCCTGGTGGCTGTGCATGACGATCAAATTGTGGGTCATATCCTTTTTAGTCTGGTGCGAATTGAAGCAGAAACTGGCACGACAGATGGATTGGGATTGGGGCCGATGGCAGTGCTGCCCGCTTATCAAAATCAAGGTATTGGTTCCATGCTTATCAAAAAAGGGCTGGAATTGTGCCAGGACAGTGGCTTTAACATTGTCGTCGTACTGGGGCATCCAACCTATTATCCACGCTTTGGTTTTGTGCCGTCTAAACCATTGGGTATTCAATGGGAGCATGATGTACCAGAGGAACTCTTTATGGTCGTCACGTTGGCAGATACCGGTTTAGCTAGCGTGACGGGTATCGTTAAATACCATCCGGCTTTTAATGGCGTTTAGACAAGGAAGAACAAGATGCGTGTCTTATTGGCCGATGATCAAGCGCAAGTTCGCTCTGCATTATGGTTGTTACTTGAGCAAGAGCCGGGGTTCCAGTTAGTCGGAGAAGCAGCCGATGCAACTGGCTTGCTGTTGGCTGCCGCCGAAAAAGCGCCGGACCTGGTGTTATTGGATTGGGAGCTGCCTGGGTTGCCTGTGGCTCAATTGGTAAGGCTTCTGCAATATGAACGGCCGTTGTTAAAAATTATCGCCATGAGCAGCCGCCCAGAAGTAGCGCAGCTTGCCCTGAAAGCCGGTGTACACGCTTTTTTAAGCAAGAGCGAATCGCCAGAGCGCGTGCTGTCGATCATCCGGGCAAACGTCTGAAACGGCCGCACCTAACGTCACATTTTTTGCACTTGACGACCTTTCCCTCCATATGCTAAAGTAAATATCGTCAAAATTTACAAAGGAGGCGCACTAACATGAGCAACACAATCCACAAGATGTTCACAATCTTCGTCGTTCGTTCCGGAAATTTACCTGCTCGTTCTGCGCCTGCGTACCGATAACTTGACATAATCCGCAAGTCATGGCCGCAGCGCTCAACAGCCTGCGGCCTTTTTTGATCCCCCATTCAACTTGATCTTCTAAGGTGCAGGCGAAAACCCTGCCCTTTTTGTTTTAAAGGTTGCAAAGTGGCAAAGCGGCAGGATAACAAGACACTTTGCCACCCTGCAACCTTGCAACTTTGCACCATTTACCCTGGAGGTATCCATGATCAAAGCAATCATATTCGACATCGGCGGCGTCATCATCCGCACAGAAGACCACAGCAGCAGACGGCAATGGGAAAAGAAACTCGGTTTGGCTGAGTGGGAATCCGAAACCATCGTCTTTAACAGCGAAATGGGCCAAAAGGCGCAAAGCGGCGCCATTACCGATGCCGAGTTGTGGACTTGGGTTGGGCAGCGGCTCAATCTGAACGGTTCTGAGTTGGCAGCGTTTCGAGCTGGCTTTTGGGCCGGGGATGTGCTGGACAGCGGGTTGGTCGATTTTATTCGCAGGTTGAAGGAGACGGGGTATCAAACGGCCGTTATCAGCAACGCCACCGATAACCTGCAAAACGCCCTCACCCACCAGTTCAAAATCGCCGATGCCTTCGATCTCATCGTCGGCTCCGCCACAGAAAAGGTGATGAAGCCAGACCCGCGCATTTACCAGCGCACCCTGGCACGACTGGGCCGCCAACCGGCCGAAGCCGTCTTCATCGACGACTTCGCCCACAATATCCAGGCCGCCCAAGAACTGGGGATGGCAACCATCCACTTCAAACCAGTCACGAACGTGCCCACAGCATTAGCAACATTGGGCGTGATGCCCATTGAATATCAGGAGAAATCAAATGTTAGCTGAATTAACACAAGCACAACAATTACCCACTGGTTTTACTGTTCGTCCCGCGACTATGGCTGATTTAGAAACGGCCGTTTCCCTCATGAACGCCTGCTCACAAGTCCAGGTCGGCCGGGCAGAATACAATAGTGAAGATACGCGCATGGAATGGATGCAAGAAACCTTCAACCTGGAAACCAATACCCGCCTCGTCTTCTCGCCAGACGAAGAACTGGTTGGCTACATTGAAATATGGGACACCCAAGCGGTGCCTGTGTCTCCCTGGGTCTGGGGGCGTGTGCATCCCGCCTATGAAAACCTGGGCATCGGCACATACCTGTTAACCTGGGCTGAAGCACGGGCGCGGCAAGTTTTTGAGCGCGTGCCAGCCGATGCCCGCGTTGCCATGCGCTGCGGCAGCATCACCACCTACGAACCCGCCAGGCAGCTTTTTCAAGATTTCGGCATGACACCTAACCGCCACTTCTGGACGATGCAGGTAGACCTGGAGCCGCCGCTGACTATGCCCACCCTGCCCGATAGCCTGCGTATCATCACGTATGCTGAGTTGAATGATTTAACAGCGCTGGTAAAGGCTAACAGCGAAGCATTCCAGGATCATTGGGGCTATGTGGCGCAACCGCTTGCCGAAACCGTCAGCCGTTGGCGGGATTGGCTGGCAAACGACAGCAAATTCGATCCGTCGCTCTGGTTCCTGGCGGTAGACGGCGACGAGATTGCTGGTATGTCGCTGTGCCGTCTGGAAGCGCATCATGACCCGACCTGGGGCTGGGTGGATGATTTAGCAGTCAGGCGGCCCTGGCGGCGACAAGGGGTGGCGCTGGCCTTGCTCCATCACTCCTTCAGGGAACTGTATGCCCGAGGCCAGAAAACTGTTGGCCTGGGTGTAGATGCTGCCAGCCTGACCGGGGCTACCCGACTGTATGAAAAAGCCGGGATGCATGTCTTCCGTGAGTTTCAGAACTTTGAGAAGGAACTGCGCCCGGGTCGAGATTTATCTACCCAGACAGTTGAAGCATAATCTAAATCGGATTGAGGAGATTATTTTTTCTGTTAATCTCCTCAATCCGTTATTCACGCTATGCTAGCGACGTTCTTTGTAGGGGCTGGATGGCGCGACGACTGTACTGACAATTTGTCCCACATCGCATACAATTCACAAAAAGGTTGGAGGAAGAAGCACCATGAGTAAATCAGAAGCCAGTGGTTCTAAAGTTTTATCAGGAGCAATGACCCGGGGTGGCTGGCAGTTGTCGCTGCTGCGCGGTGTTGCCATGCTGCTGTTGGGTTTGTTTGCCATCATCGCCCCAGGGAAAGCACTGCTCGTTATCGTGCTCGTCATCGGGTTTTATTTGTTGATCGACGGTGTGATCACCAGTATTGCCGCCTTTCGTGGCCGGGGTGGCAGCAGCCGTATGGCTGTGTTGGGGCGCGGCGCGTTGAGCATCATCGGCGGGTTGTTGGTGCTGCTGCTGCCTTTTGTATTCCCCGAAGCCGCCCCGACAATCTGGGCCTACATGCTCGGCTTAACCGCCCTTCTTGTCGGCATAATCGACCTGGTCACGGTGGCGCGAGCGCATCGAGAATTTGAAACCAAATCCACGATGATCCTCAGCGGTTTGCTGCTGATGCTGCTTGGCATATTGCTGCTCCTGCTGCCGTCTCTTATCGCTCGGGATCAAATGGCTGTGGTGGGGCTGACGATTGCGGCGTTGGGCGTGGTGAGTCTCGCAGCCGCGTTTATTCAACGACGTGTGGCAAAGAAGCAGCAAATTCAGTTTAATGGGTAATAATGATAGGCTGATCAGAAACTGAGAAACGGCCGTTCTCCCTACCCGTTCCCTAAAAAACATGCTATTCTAGAAAAACCTCTCGCCTACACATAGCGAGAGGTTTTTTATGTTATACAGATTCATCACTCATCATTCAAAATTCATCATTCTCAGGACAAACAACGCATGACCGAGCAAGAAATCAAAGGCTCATTCAAAGAGGAAATAGAAGCGCGGCGCACCTTTGCCATCATCTCCCATCCCGACGCGGGCAAGACCACGCTCACCGAAAAGCTGCTGCTCTACGGCAACGCCATCCATCTGGCAGGCAGCGTGCGCGCCCGGCGCAACCAGCGCAGCGCCACCTCCGACTGGATGAAAATGGAGCAGGAACGCGGCATCTCCATCACTTCCACCGTGCTGCAATTTCCCTACAAAACGCGCATCGTCAATCTGCTGGACACCCCTGGTCACCAGGATTTTTCAGAAGATACCTACCGCACTCTCATGGCCGCCGACAGCGCCGTCATGGTGCTGGACGCTGCCAAAGGTGTGGAAGCACAAACACGCAAACTATTCGACGTCTGCCGGCAGCGCGGTATCCCCATGTTCTCTTTCATCAACAAGATGGATCGCCCGGCTCAAGACCCGTTGGCATTGATGGATGAGATCGAAACCATCATGAACATGCAGCCCATCCCCATGAACTGGCCCATCGGTGAAGGGGATAGTTTCATGGGCGTCTATGACCGGCAAACGAAGCAGGTCTACCTGTATGACCGCACGGTACACAACCAAACCATTTCTCCGGAAACCGTTACCACACTCGATGATCCACGCATCAAAGAACGGCTCAACGATTATCAATTTGAAGATTTGCACACCAACATCGCCCTTCTGGATGAACTTGAGCTGGCATTCGACCTCGACGCCTTCATCCGTGGGGAACAAACACCTGTTTATTTTGGCAGCGCCCTGACTAATTTTGGGGTGCAGCTTTTCCTGGACGACTTCGTGAATTTTGCGCCGATTCCTGGCGCGTATCCCACAGACATAGAACCTATCGACCCCAATGATCACGAATTTTCCGGTTTTGTGTTCAAAATTCAGGCCAATATGAATCCCAAGCATCGGGACAGTGTGGCGTTTGTCCGCATTTGCAGCGGCCGTTTTGAGCGCAATATGGTGGTCAACCATGCCCGCACGGGCAAGACAATGCGCCTGCCCATCCCCTACACCTTCTTTGCCGATGAGCGGCAGGTAGTGGAAGAGGCTTACGCGGGTGACATTATCGGTCTGCCCGGCAACCGCAATTTCAATATCGGCGATACCATCAGCGTGGACAAAGGCTTTCAGTTTGCGCCCATTCCTAAATTTGCGGCTGAACATTTTGCGCGGGTCATCAACATTGATTTGGGTAAACAAAAGCAGTTTCTAAAAGGTATTCAGCAGTTGGCAACAGAAGGCGCCATGCAGGTTTTGTATGAAGCGGATGCCCAGCGCCGTGATCCCATTGTGGCGGTGGTGGGTGTGCTGCAATTTGAGGTAGTGCAAGCGCGGCTGGAAAATGAGTACAACGTGATGGTGCGCATGGAACCGCTGCCACACCAACTGTGCCGCTTTGTGGAAGGAACGCAGGCGCAAATCGACCAGCTTCCCTGGCGCTTTAGCGGTATGATGAAAACACAAGACGCAGACGGCCGTTTAGTGGGCCTGTTTAATTCGGAACACGAGTTCAATTATTACAAAAATAAATATCCAGAAATTCAGTTCAAAGAGATCATCTAATCATTGCTGCCCGGCAGCCGTCAAGCGCTTTATGCCTTAACGCCCTTACGGCTGCCTCATTCTCCCGCTTTCACAAATCGCAGCCTCCCGGAGGTTTGGAACCTCCGGGAGGTTTATTGATAAGGAGACGAGACACATGGAGCATTCGCAGCGAAAAGATTCAG
>JACSSI010000124.1 GCA_014879345.1 Anaerolineae bacterium
AATGAAATAAATCCTATCGCCTGGGTAAACACGGCCAGTCCACCTTATTATTGGCTGGTGCTGGCAACGGTGCGCCTCTGGCTCCAGTCGGGCTTTTATATGATTATTTTTCTGGCGGGTTTGCAGGAAATTCCCCGCATGTTATATGAAGCGGCCAATGTCGATGGCGCCACGCGGGGCTGGCAGACTTTCAGGCACATTACTTTCCCGCTACTGAGAAATACATCTGTTTCCGTGCTGCTGCTGCTCTTTATTGAGGCTTTTCAAGCGTTTGACGAATTTCGTAATATTTTGGCGACTGGCGGCTCCTCTGGGGCGCAGATTTTGGCGCGTCCACCGCTAGTTTATTTGTATAACGTCGCCTTTCAAGATCAAAACTATGGCCGGGGTGCGGCAGGCGCTTTTGTAGTGACACTGCTTATTATGGGCGTCACAATTATTCAGGGTCGCTTATTCGGCTTTGGCAAACAGGACTAAGGGGGAGGACATCTTATGAAAACCCGTAAAATCATCAACAAAATTGTCCTCTATACCGTTCTTATTCTGTTTTCTATTGCTTACTTGATTCCGTTTTACATCATTGCCCGTAATGCGTTGATGACCAAACAGGAGATTGCCCAATTTGACTGGGTATTTTGGGCGGCCGAGCCGCAATGGCAAAACTTTACCAATTTGATGAAAGACCCCATTGCCAATATGGGCATTGGGCTGCGTAATTCGACGCTGGTAAGTGTGCTGCAAGTAGTTGGTCGATTGGTGATTACCTCATTGGCAGGGTATGGGCTGGCGCGTATTAAATATAAGTGGGCGGACTACGTTTTCTATTTTGTGCTGGTGGCGTTGATGGTGCCCAGCGCGGCGATTTTTGTGCAGACGTTTTTAGTAGTAGCCAGCTTGGGGTGGGTGAGTACGATTCAAGGGCTGGTTGTGCCGGGCATGTTTGATGTGTTTTCAGTGTTTATTTTCCGTCAATTCTTCCTGGATTTCCCCACAGAGCTGGAAGAGGCAGCGCGGGTGGATGGCCTGGGTACGTTTGGTACGTTTTGGCGCATTGTGGTGCCGAATTCAAAAGGCGTGTTTATTTCGCTAGGCACATTAGGTCTAATCCGCAGTTGGAATTCATTTTTGTGGCCGCTGGTTATCGGGCAAAGTCGTGAGACGTGGACTGTGCAAGTGGTGCTTTCTACTTTCTTGACGGCGCAGACAATTAACTTGCCAGCGTTATTTATGGGCGCAGCTGTAGGCATTATTCCAGTGCTGCTTATTTTCTTTATTGTGCAACGCTATATCGTTGAAGGGGTGCGGGTTACAGGTATTAAGTAACGATTTTTATTTTACCGCCTTTGCCTTCGACAAGCCCAGGCGTCGGCTTGTTGGCTAAATTACTTTTGTGACAATGTAGGGGGGACAGGCAACAGCCATTACCTATTATTTTGTCTGTGCCAGCGGCAGCGTAAAACAAATCACAGTACCCCGCTCGTCATCAGGCGTGGCTAACCAGATACGGCCGTTTTGCGCTTCAACGGCCGCCTTACAAAAAGCAAGTCCCAGGCCACTGCCCGTGGCTGCCCCCGACTTGCGTGCCTCAACTTGCTCATATTTGTTAAACACTTGCTTTTGCCATTTGGCTGGAATGCCTGGTCCGCTGTCTTGGATACAAAAACGCAGTCCTGCTGCATCCGTCTGAATTTGCACAAGGACGGGACAATTCTCTGGGCTGAATTTTATGGCATTGCTCAACAAATTAACCAGAACCCGCCCACTTAACACTTCATCCGCCCGTACACATAAGTTTTCAGCGGACATCTCAACTTGTAACGTCACTTGTTTTTTATCTGCGACAGAGGCAACCTCGTTGATGGCTTGCTGCATTAATGTATTTACCTGCACATCAGCTATAACGACTTTTAGTTTTTTCTGTTCTAACTGCGTCAAATCCAGCAAGGAATTAACCTGAACCAACATTTTTTTACTCGAGCTAATGCTCATATCTACAAGATTGGCAGTGGCAGGCAACAGCGTTTCGCTTTGCTTAAGGAATGTCATGCTCATCATGATATTGCTCAAAGGGGATCGTAAATCATGTACAATAAACGACATCATTTCTTCCTGGCGATTTCTGGCTTCATGTAAAGATGAGATGGCGATTGTGACAACAAAAAAGAACCCCAGACGCACCGCCGCATTCCAATAAGGTACAAATGGGCTTAGACCAGTTGGATTAGTGGCAATATCTGTCATTAACCAAAGAATGGCAGAGATGAGCGAGATGACAAGTCCAGACGTTCTATCAATCCACCAAGCCGCAAGGGATACAGGAACCAGATACAATATGGAAGTGGATATGTAAGGCCCTGTGACATAATCGATGATACAAATCAGTATCATCAACAGCAGGGTGATAAGGATGAGTAACCATTTTGGCTGCTTTTGCAGCGACTTAGATAATTCTGAAATTACGTTATTCACAGTTTAAAACCTTATGTGTATCACTTTTGTTGAGCAGGCAGACGAAGCCCGCCTGTGTTTTCATTATGCGTATCATGATCCGCATTGCCCCAAATCACAATAAGCAAAATGACCTATGTCAGCGAATACAAAGCCTAACAAAATAATCAGTAAACGAACAGGTGTAACTGGAGATACGACTCTCACCACCTTTAATTTATATAACTTGTTTCCGGCTGACCATGAAGTACAGGTAAAAATAAATGGCGTGCTTCGACAAGCTCAGCAACCACCATTTGGGCAAGCGCAGAATACGCCGTTACTCTCCACTCAACTCGCTAAACTCAGCCTTGCTATCCAGTTTGAACTGGCGCTGCCCGAGATTATCGCCGTGCAAGAAGTGGGCAGCGAGGCCGTTTTGCAGCAGTTAGCAGATAGAGTGAACTTAGCGGCTGACACCAATTATCGCGCTATTTCCCCACCTACCAGCGACCGACGCGGCATCCAAATCGGCTTTATTTACGACCAGAAACGGGCAACTTTGCTGCAATCGTTCCAATTATCGGGGCCGGAGGTGGCGGCGGCGTTTGGGCCAACTAGCGCCAATCCGGGACGGGAACCTCTGGTAGGTGTCTTCCACCTTGCTGGCTGTGAACTAACCATCATCAACAATCACTTTAAGAGTAACTACATCCCGGATGAGCTAACAGACCAAACAAAAAAGCTGCTGCGCACCAATCTGGCGCAGCGCACAGCACAAGCGCAGGTTGTGCGAGATTATGCCAATAAGCTGTTGGCTGAAAATCCAGCAGCACTGGTGCTGGTTACAGGAGATTTGAATACATCGAGGCGGGGTGGCACACAAGAAGATTTGTTAAGGCCCATTCAAATTTTGGCAGGAACGGGGGCAGAACGGCCGTTAACCAATCTACTCCCACTTAAAAAAGACAACTATGAATACACATTCATCTGGGACGGTGAATATGAAATTCTCGACCACATGCTGGTCAGCCCCGCCCTGCTAGACAAGTTTGTGGGTGTGGATGTGCTGCACTTTAATGCGGGGTATCCTGAGGCGCTGTGGCTGAATGCGGAAACGGCCGTTCGCTGTTCAGACCATGATCCGCTAGAGGCACGGTTCCAGTTTCAAGCGTAAACGCCTGCTTAGTCCCCCAATACTGGAGTTTTGTTGACTTTTGCTTACAAAACAAACCGCAACTGAACTTACCTTTTTATTTAAGCACCGCTTTGGCGAGGACGCAATAGAAAACGCTTGTAATGTATTATTGGAATGGTTTCAAAAGCAAGTCTATAGACATACCACACAATGAAGCTGAAGATCATCATCTCGCCGCCATCTTCCACAATTTTAACGATGCCTGATATGCCAAACATGTCCATTACCACACCTTGAATCATATCCACAAACACGCCAAAAAAGGCCGCAGCCGCAAGAAACCCTGTCAGGTAAATTGAGACAAGGCGAGGTTCTCCCTTCGTACGCCAAATTATCAACAAAGAAATGCCAAACAAGAAAATAGATAGCAAAACAAGATAACCACTCTGGGCAATTTCAGCTGGATCAACATGACCTATCTGAGGAGCAAAATCCTGGAAAATAAAGCCTAAACGCTCATGAATCCAGAAAACATCATCCAAAAGTAAATAACTAAAAATCCCAGCCCAAACAGCGTAGACCCGTTCTTTTTTTCGAGCTACATATAGCAAGAGCAAGATAATCGCAAATTGCTTTAAGTAAAAATACACATCGGGCAATTTTCCTTCTTCACTCATTGAAAAAATTGTGTTACTAAATATGGCTGATTGGATTATGCCGCGATAGGTGAGACGATGGAGAAAATGAAAACTTATCAAAATCACATCCACGGTCAACAGGATCACAAGCAGAACAGTTGATCGACGAGGGTTTTTTATCATTGTGGCACCACCTTGATTCAATATCCTTTCCAAAATATTGTGGGGTTGAGATTAAAGCATACTAAACAAATAACCTTACAGGGAAACTGTATACACCTATAGTGGACGGCATTAGGATGCTATGTTGAGCATGTAACAACCTATCCGTGTGTTCAGGCCATGATCCGTTAGAAGCACGGTTCCGGTTTTCTGCTTAATTTTTTAAGGCAATATGTCAGGGGGGATCGGTTATAATGAAGCGGTATCGTGGAGAACGGCCGTTTTAACCAGTCATAAACAGGAGCTAAAATCTCATGCCCGTCGAATTTTATATCCATACTGAAAACTTAGAAATTCAAAATGAACGTCGTGCCATTTGCTATGTTGCCCGTCAACTACATCAGCGATACCAAGAATCCAGCAAACATTATCTTCTTGTCGCTAATATCAATCCAAACAATGATGAAGAAATGAAGAAAATGAAGAAAATATCGCAGTTAGAAGGTATTTTAATTGGGCAACATAGTATCGCTATTCTCGAATTCAAAAACTACTTCGATCCAATCCACGCCAAAAGTTTAAATAGTTACTGGTATGCGGGATATGGTGAGAAAAAACAACTCGTGCATGGTGGAGCACGCAAAAACCCATTTCAACAAGGAAAACATGCACGTCAAATTTGGACAGACTACATGAAAGAAAAAAGCAGCAATAAATTTGATATATACAGAAGTGAAATCATTGAAAATGCACTAGAACACGTTTCTTATTATTTACTCTTTCATCCTTATTTGCACAAAAATCACAAATTGCCAAACCTTGGTGGAGCCAGCAATTGGTTTTACATTCGTGGAGTCCGTGCCATTTTGGAATTAACATATGCTGTAAAAAATAGTGATGTATATCTGACACCCGAAGATATACAACGATTAGCAACAGATGTACTCCACGCGAAACCTTGGGATGAAATGGGCAAATTACTAAATAAAAAAATGGGAACGCTTTGCATTCATGAACCAGGAAAACCTATAATACATTATCCACTTTATTGTTTTCAGGAATTTGCCTTAGGCCGCTCTTCTACTATTGAAGGGCATGTAGTTAGTGAACAATACGATCTCGTCAGTGGAACTCACGCCCAAATCGTAACTGACTACAACAAGGTCTACGTTCAAGACTTGAACAGCACTAACGGTACTTATGTCAATAAAAATCAAATTGGGGACAAAGAAATCGAAATCTCGCCCTCGGATCGAATATATTTAGGGGGACGGTCATCGAGTGGCATCGAACTGTGGTTTAACAAAATACCTATACGTTCAACAAAAAGTACTCATCATAATACAAATAAGACCATCAAAAAGAATTTCGGTTTTAAGTAAAAGAGATTTTTACGTGACATGGAACCACTAAAAATTGGCCATTATGAAATAAAAGACATCCTTGGTGAAGGCGGTATGGCTACGGTATACCATGCCTTTGACCCACGCTTTGAACGCGAAGTCGCCCTCAAAATGCTCCATGCGCATATCCTCAAAGATGAAGATTCACTCGCCCGCTTCCGCAGTGAAGGGAAATTCGTTGCCAAGTTAGACCATCCCCACATCGTGCCGGTATATGACATTGGTGAGGAAGATGGCAAACCCTATTTGGTGATGCGGTATATGGCTGGCGGCAGTTTGCGGAACTGGATTAAACGAGGTGCCTTGTCATTGGCGCAGGCTACAAAAGTGCTTGAACAAATATCTGGTGCTTTAGATGAAGCCCACGAACATGGCATCATTCATCGTGACATAAAACCGGGTAATATCATGCTTGATCAACGAGGTGATATTTTCCTGTCCGATTTTGGCATTGTTAAAGACCTGTATGCCCCAACACAATTCACGATGTCTGGAGCTGTCATCGGCACGGCCGCTTATATGAGCGCAGAACAATGTGCCGGCAAGGAAGTGAACAGCCGC
This sequence comes from Anaerolineae bacterium, assembly GCA_014879345.1. Lineage (GTDB taxonomy): Bacteria > Chloroflexota > Anaerolineae > Promineifilales > Promineifilaceae. Next base: position 6,330 of record JACSSI010000124.1, read on the forward strand.
AGCGATATTTATGCTTTGGGTGTGGTTCTTTACGAGATGCTCACGGGGAAGCTTCCCTTTGAGGAAGATAGTTTTTTCGCTTTGTTGCAAGCACACATTATAAACCCAATTCCTTACCTTTCAGAAACCCGCGCTGATTTGCCTACTGCCTGCCAGTTAATTATTGAAAAGGCGTTGGCGAAAAATCCAGAAGAACGCTATGCCACTGCTGTTGAAATGTATCAGGATTTGAAGACGGCTCTGATAAATAGTGGGGAAGATTTAGAAGAAGGCTCTTTGTTTCAACCGCCTGTTTTATCGATAGCAGAGACTCGATATCGGCCTTCTATCCCGCTTAATAAAGTTTCTATAGATGTTGCCAAAAAAGACAATGTACATCTGCCAGTTTGGGCAAGAGCAGGCATTGTAGGTACTGGGCTGATTGTACTATGTGGTGTTTTGTATCAGGCGATGGCGGCATCGGGAGTACTGCAATTAGATTTAGACGCTTTAACTATTACGGTTGTTAGTTTTTTTGTTAAGCCAGTCGTATTATGGCTTGTAATCGTAATAACTGTGCTAATTGTTTTTAGATTTTTGCCCATGGGTAAAATAGAAAAAACAATTTTAAGATTTCCAAAAAATTCTCAGCCAGTTTCATTAGAACCGGAAAAAGAACTTAAAAAGGAGAGCCCCAATCCCACTATCTTGCATCGAACAAACGTTGTTCCTCCTCATCCGGATCAAACAATAATAATAAAGCCCGAACTTTCAGATTGGTTGATATCGCCTGAACATCTAATTGAAGATTTGATGCAAGATGATTATGCCTATTTAAGTAGCTTCATTTCTCAGTATAAACAAGGAAGATATGTTTTAACAGGATATGGTCGTTTCGGTGGGACTTCAATGGTTTTAGGAGCAATGGAGCGAGCAAAACAAGATTTAAGTGATAAAGGTAAAGGGGCTTTACTGGCTTTTTACTTTGAAGTATTTGATGATAACAATGAACAATCAAAAAAAATTGAGATTAAAGCAAATGGTTTCAACTTCGGTGTACTAGAATCAAATCAAGATATTAAAAAAAGTATCGAGGATTTGGGAGGGAAACCTTTAGCGCATGACAACAAGACCGCCTCAGCGTGGCATTTCTCATTAGAAACACCAATACAATATACTGATTTTGATACATCATCAAACAGATCTTTCTTCGGTAGCTCTGGTATCACTAATATTTTTTCTAAACCAATACAAACACAGGAATTTACATTTGACTCACTTATCAATGAACTCGAGAGTTTTGTTACAAAAGGCGAAAGCCCCAGTCAACTAAAAGAGATTGTATATAAGTTGATTGGTAGTAATACTTTGCCAGCAAAAATAATTATCATTCTCGATAAAATTCGTTTTTTGGAGACACTCGAGGAACTTGCCCAAACTGATCTATTCAAAAACGATGCTATTCAAGTAATTGCTATTGCACGAAAAGAACACTTTGACTCTTGGTATGAAAACACCAAGAGATTAAACCAAATTGGATTCAAGGAATGGTACATACCTTGTAATTGGGAGTTTATTAATAAAATTGAAAGTAATTTAATAAAAACAGATAAATTGAACAATCTCGAAGCTCAGGAAATATTCATTACTATAAGAAAACATTGGGAATTTATTGGTAGAGGGGCTACAGGCAAAACTCTTGAAGAGATTAAGAACCCAAAATATTGGGCGGATGACAATCGTGGAGAATTGCGAATATGGTTAAAAAGAATAAAAAGAATGGATAATATTTTCTTCAATGCGTGGATGCAAGATGTATTAAGTATGAATTGGCACTTAATATTGTCAGGCATTTTTCCTGAACCATGTGATAACGATAGAGCGAGGATAGGAGTTTATTATCTTGTAAATTGGATTGTCAATGCAAAGATTTTCAACTATGAACAACTTGAAGAAGTTGCTCAAAATTCCAAGATAACAATAAGCAATAATAAAAAAGTTGTACGTATTGTAATTCAGCAACTACTTTGGGTATTAAAGGAACATAATTTTATTAATATTAATAATGATAATGAATACATTATTGCATGGAGCCGACAAGATTCAAGCATACCTAAAAAGCTCGAGTCAGATAACAATATTGCATTGCCAAAATCTAAGAAATCTAAAAAGAGAAGTTCACCAACTAAAGGTAACTTAATGAAAGATGGGGAAAACGAGAAGTATTCTGTTAGTAAAGCTCCCTCATCTCCAGAATCTATATTAGTAGAACTGCCAAATTTGAAATTGGATATTGAGAAAGTAGATTCGCCAAAATATCTAGCAAGATTAAGTAGCATTCTTAATCTGTCTTTTAATGAAGAAGAATTGAAAACGCTATGTTATAAATTTGGTATTCAATACGATAATATCGCTGGAAATACAAAAGAAATTAAGATTTATGAACTTATTGATTATGTAAGACGCCGGGGTGACCTCATGAAGTTTGTTGAATTAGTTTGCGAGGAAAGGCCTAACATATGTGGTCAAAACAAATGATTTACAGAGTCAATTTTCTTCCATAAACACTCGGATATAACTTCATCACACATCCGTAAAACAAATCGCTCCCTTTTGCTTTCTTGCCAATATATCAACAAGTATTTGCCTTTGCCTGAAAAACTTTAAGCATGTTGCTGAATAGGATAGAGTATAATGAAAAGGTGTTGTACAAAACGTCCACTTTAACCAGTTACAAACAGGAATAAAAATCTTATGCCAGTTGAATTTGACATTTATCATCCATATTCTCCAAAAGAAATGTCATGCCACATCACTAAAATGACCATCCAGGAACATTGATAGCCACCGTTCTTCAACAAGAGTATTAGTAATCATCATGGAATCAAAAAAAATCGGCCGTTATGAAATAAAAGGTGAGCTAGGCGAAGGGGGGATGGCGACAGTTTATCATGCCCTTGACCCTCTCTTTAAGCGTGATGTAGCACTCAAAATGCTTCATGACAGCTCACTTAAAGATGAGGGTACACGTACTCGTTTCCTCCATGAAGGCCGGATCATCGCTAGTCTAGATCATCCCTGCATTGTGCCAGTTTATGACATTGGTGAAGATGATACTAAGCCTTATTTGGTGATGCGCTATATGTTTGGTGGGAGTTTGCAGGATTTGCTAGAACATAGTTCGTTTTCATTAGCACATGCGACCTATGTAATTAAACGAATTTCTAGTGCTCTAGATGAAGCACATAGCCAAAACATTGTTCATCGGGATCTCAAACCTGGTAACATCTTGCTTGACCAGCGGGGATCTGTATTCCTTTCTGATTTTGGTATTGTTAAAAACCTAGGCGCCAATCATAAATTAACTTCTACAAACATTGTGCTGGGCACAATGGCATATATGAGTCCTGAACAACTACAGAGCAAACCACTCGACGGCCGTAGTGATATTTACTCTCTGGGAGTTGTCCTTTATGAGATGCTGACGGGACAACTTCCCTTTGCGGATATGACCACATATGAGCTCATGATGGCCCACATTCAAGAACCAGTTCCGTTCACTCTAGAAAAGTGGTCTGCTTTGCCCGCAATGTGCCAAGTAGTCATTTCAAAAGCAATGGCAAAGAAACCAGAAGATCGCTATGCAACGGCTTATGAAATGTATCAGG
>JACSSI010001210.1 GCA_014879345.1 Anaerolineae bacterium
ACTTTCCAGCCGCGTGCGCAGGCCATCTGTACTTTTATCCAGGAGCATGAAAAGTACACGCACATGATGCACGGCTTCGTCACGCACGGTCAGCGAGGCTTCGGCTTCTTCGCTGGCGATGAGGGCGTTGCGGTCTTGCCCATTGAGGATCATACCTTGCCAGAACTCGGCCGAAGCGGTGACGCGCTCCGGATGCACTTTACGCACGTCGATGCAGATGATCATGGGGCCGTCGGCGGCCGTGATTGTCTGCGCCAATGGATGCCGCCAGTCCCAGGTACGGGTGAGCTGATACGAAGCCAAGACGGCATAGCGGTAGCGGCTGTTGTCGAGCTGCAAACGGCCGTCTTTCTTTTTCAGCACCGGCGCCATATGGTCATGATACTCAGCATAGTCACCCGGAATGGGCAGCTGCGGATACCCCTCTTCGCCCACCACCCGCCAATGAGCCAGATCGCCGCTGGTGATAGCATCGTTGAAATCCACCAGGTAATGGCGCGTCTTGCGCATCTCTCCCCGGCTGGCCCAGCCGCCAATCATGCGCACCTCTTCCATCAGGCCGCGCCGCGCCCAATCATCGCTGATACCCATCGCCAGACGACGGCGTTCTCGCTCCAGCCGTTCCAGGCTGGCTGGCATGATGAAGGTCAGAAAACGACAGTGCTGCATCGGTCCGGCAAAGAGGGAGATCATTTGCCCGATGACGGCCGACTGATCCTGGCTGTCAATCTGATAAAAATGGGGCAGCGTTACTTGGAATACACGCATCGGTTTACTCCGCTGATAAAGGATGAGGGATGAAGGCAGAAGGATGAAAAATTATCTTTCATCCTTCTACCACGACAGTGGCCGCAAACTCGCCGCTGATTTGCTGCTGCTCGGCACGGACACGCACACTGTCCCATTCAGCCTGAATATTGACAATCTGGGGGGCGCCAATCAGGTTTCGCACCCAAACAGTGAGATAGGCGACAAACCGTTTCAAAACGATTTCGCCATGATGGGTATAGCCAGCCGCATACCCGGCGGCGATAAACAGCGGCGCCAACCAGAAGGGTGCGTTGAACAGACCCACGCCAACGGCCGTTAAGCAGATGACCAGCATGAATTGGGTCATCGTCACTTTGCGAATGATGGTAGCCTGTCCTTGATGGATAAATTCTGAACGAAAATGTGTGACGCTGAACATGTTGTCTCCCTTGTAACTGGTTGCAAGTGGCGAGTGGCAGAGCTTGCCCTGAGCCTGTCGAAGGGTGGCGGGTATTCACTCGCAACCCGCAACTCGCAACCCGCTACTGATTAACCAAGCCCGCAGAGGGTGTACAGACTTTCGATGCCAAACCCTGTCAAAATCTGGTTGCCGATGTCGGTCGAGAAAGCCAGCAAAATGAGGCCTAAACCGACTGAACCGGCCACGGCGCCAATCTGGGCACCCTGGGAAGGCAAAATGGCTGATAAATTTTTCTTGAATCCCAACACCGCCAGCCCCAAAATAATGGCCGCGCCACCCATTAACTGCGTCGTGAACAAGGCGCGGTCATAGGTATCGCAGATAGCCGCCGGCGGTGCTTCGCCGGGCGCACAGGCTGCCAGGACAGCCA
>JACSSI010001211.1 GCA_014879345.1 Anaerolineae bacterium
ATCAGCCGCCAAACGGCAGGTACCGTCCTGTATTTCAATCAGGCCAGTATCGCGCAGGGCATAGGCCAGTTCTTCGCTAAAAAAGGGATGGCCTTCAGCTTTGTCATGGATGAGGTCGCTGACAGGCGGCGGCAGCGCATTGACGCCAAGCCGCTGACAAATCAAAATGTCAATATCAGCCAAAGGCAGCGTATCGAGCGGCATGAGCGTGGTTGAGGCCATATCCTGTAAGTCGGCATAGACGGGAGGCACGATATCGGTGAAGGGTCGTGAAGCGAGGATGAGGAGCAGGGGCTGCAACTGGCTTTGTACAAAGCGGATGAGCGCCCAAGAAGCGGAATCGAGCCAGTGGGCATCTTCAATGATGAGGACGAGCGGTCGGTCGGAAACGGCCGTTTTCAACAAATCCGTCAGCAGTTGCAGGGTGTTTTCCTGGCGTACTTCACCCGTCATTTGCGCAGTAACATCGGTGTCGGCTAAATCCAGGGGCAGTATAGGATTCAACAAAGGTGCTAATTGTTGCTTTTCAGAACCAAGATACTCCAGAATTTGGGTCTGCCACACCAGCGTTGTTTTCATATCGTCACTAGGCGGGGGCAGATCAAAAACCTTCTCGAAAATCGGCTGCCAGGCGCGATAGAGCGTGCTTTGTTCGATGGTATTGCCACTGCCAATATATAGGGACGTCGATGACTGATCAATTTGTCGCACTATTTCTTGCACCAGGCGTGATTTGCCAATACCTGCCGCACCGACGATAAGCAAGTTCGCAGAACGGCCGTTTGCCAATCTCTCTAACAACTCCTGGCTGCTTGCCATCTCAGCTTGCCGCCCCACCATAGGCGCAGCCGGTAAAGCTGAGAAAATCGCGGTTTTCCCTGTTTGTTTGCCTTGAAGCGCCCAAATCGGGAAATCACCCTGCACCCCTTTGAGCTTAACTGGCGGCAGTTCCAGCAATGTAAAGCTCTTGCCCACCGCTGCCGCTATTGTTTGAGAAATCAGCGTTTGCCCCACAACGGCCGTTGTCATTAAACGAGCAGAGATGTTGACATAACTGCCAATCACCCCAAAAGTTCGCCGTGCGGAACTGCCATACGCCCCGCTGAATGCCAATCCTTGATTGATACCAATTTGCAGAGGCTGCACAAAGTCAAGCGTAGCTGCCAGCTTATGCAACGCCAATGCGGCATGAGCAGCACGTACTGCATCATTTTCATGGGCAATCGGTGCCCCAAAACTGATATAGAAATAACTGCCCTTATCCCCCATCGTAATTTGCAGCAGGTATCCGTCATAACGCGCCAAGATAATCTGCGTTTGGCGTACAAACGTATCAAGTTTAGTTCCGGCTTCATCATCCTGGTCATAATCAATGCCAGTAAACTTGACGAATAATGCCACAGCTGAACGCAGCTCTGCCAAAAATTCAGCGTGTCCACCCTTTAATCGTGCATAAACCGGTGGCAGCAGCCACATTTTGGCTGTAGCAGCCGGTATTTCAGGTGGTAAGAAATGTAAGGGGGAAACCAATATGGGAGTAGCCGTGTTGATGATGGTGATGTGGAACCCAGTGACACTCGTTCGCTGTTCACGGATAA
>JACSSI010001212.1 GCA_014879345.1 Anaerolineae bacterium
ATGGCGGCTACGGACAGTTCGTGGCAGTTCCAGCCAGCCGTCTCTTTCCCCTGCCCGAATCTATCCCTATGACCCATGCGCCTATGGTTGAGATGTATGGTCTTGGGCATCATATTCTGCAGCGGGGTCAAGTACAGCCTGGGGAAACAGTGGCCATTCTCGGTACCGGTAAGTTAGGTCTCTCCATATTGGATGTCCTCTGTCACAGTGCGAGTCCCGGAGAAACCATTGTCACAGATTTACAACCCTTCCGGTTAGAAACCGCCCAAAAACTTGGAGCCAATATCGCCATCAATATCAACGAAGGCGATCCGGTTGAGCAAGTTCTCGACCTTACCGATGGCGTCGGCGTAGATTGTGTGATCGAAGCTGTCGGTCATTATCATCTTCCCGAAGGTCAGGAAGCCCCCTTGGCGCAGGCTGTTAAGATGATTCGCAATGGGGGTCGGGTGGTTACGACGGGGCTTGGCGAGCAGCTTTCGGCCATACATTTCAAGACACTGGTACTTAAAGAAGCCAAAATCATCGCATCTCGCACGACCTGCGGTGAGTTCCCACGAGCCATCCAGATGATGAGTCGTGGCCTATTGCATCCCGATTTGCTGATTACTGAAATCAGGCCGCTTGATGAAATCACCGATGCCTTTACTAAAGTAGAACAGGAAGACCCTAATACCATAAAGGTCGTACTGGAGATTTAAATTTTATATTTTATTTTGCCGGTTCGAGAAATTCATGGCAAACAAAGGACAAAATAAGATTATTCACGGGCAAGCCCTAAATGTTGCTGGTACTGCTGCTGTGTGCGTGCGGATGGTGGCAAGTTCAGCGATTCCAGCAGTTCCTCTGTGAGCGCTTGATAGCAGCGAATCAAACCGCTGCGATTGTTCATGGCGGCATAATAGTCCATGGCGCGGCAGTAGAAACTTTCACGCAAGGCATCCCGCTTAATCGCTTGTGTGATGAGATCAATGGCGGCTAAATAGTTTTTATTTTGTGCCTTATATTCGGCGGAATCGACCAAAAGCTGCAAGAATTTGTCTTCAAGTCGCTGCCGTTCTCCGTCTACCCAATCGTAGTAGAGCAAGTTTTGCAGGTAGTCGCCGCCGTAGAGGGCGATGGCTTTTTCGCGCCACTAGGCAGCTTCGGGGTTTGTTGAATGGGATGCGGCGGCAAACGGCCGTTTCCGCTTCAACCACCTCAAGTCCAACCGTTTCAGGCAACCGATTGTTGGGCATAATGGATGGCTGGTGTTTTTGATTATCAGATATGTAGAGGTATGAGTTTTGCTGGCCTCGTTATGGATTCCGATAAAATTTAAGCCTTTTCGGTCTAGGCAGATGCTAGACCCTCCTTCTTAAGCACGGTACAATGTCCAAACTATGGACAATTCCTTGCCCTCGTTAGACTCCCCAAACAGTGAAATCCACCCTGAATTGAGTGCTGCCAAGTTACTCGAAGTCATCATGGACAACATTCCCCAGTCCATCTTCTGGAAAGATCGAGAATCAAACTATATTTACTGTAACCGCAACTTTGCTCAGGATGCTGGTGTAGAAAATCCTTCTGCTATTTTTGGAAAAACAGACTACGA
>JACSSI010000125.1 GCA_014879345.1 Anaerolineae bacterium
ATTTCTTCTTATATTCTGGCAGGATATGTGACGGAAGATGATCTATCAACAGAAGCTGGTATTAAATACTTTGTCTATGGTGCCTTTGCCACTGCGCTCATGTTATATGGTATGAGTTTGATGTACGGTATGTTTGGGCAAACCAATATTTATGCGTTAGGCCAAATCGTACCGACAATTCCTACTGCCAATAGCGCAGATTGGGCTAATTATGCTGCTCCTATACAAGGATTAGCTTCCTCTGTAAGTGGTATTGTGCTCCTGTCCGCTGCCTTAATCATCGTTGGGTTTGGTTTCAAAATCTCTGCTGTTCCGCTTCATTTCTGGACACCTGACATTTATCATGGTGCGCCAACTTCATTTACAGCATTCGTTTCAACTGCTTCCAAAGCGGCCGGCTTTGCCATTTTCTTGCGTGTATTTGATGCGGGTGTTTTTGGTGTGCCGGGTGAAAGCAGCTATTGGTGGGCAATGCTTGCGGCTATCTGTGTCGTCACCATGACACTTGGAAATTTGGCTGCAATCTTCCAAAATAACCTCAAGCGTTTGTTAGCCTATTCTAGTATAGCCCAAGCTGGCTACGCTATGATTGGACTAGTTGTTTTTACACCTGAGGGTTCTGGTGCAGCCATGTTTTATTTGCTGATGTATGTATTCACCAATGTAGCTGTATTTGGTGTTATCATTTTAGTAAGTAACGTATCTTCATCAAACGATTTGAAGGATTTGTATGGCCTCAATCGCCGTTCCCCATTCTTGGCCTTGGTCATGATGTTGGGACTGTTATCTTTAGGAGGCATTCCACCAACGGCCGGTTTTATTGGTAAATTCTTTTTATTCAAATCTTCTATTGAGGCAGGATATACATGGTTGGCTGTAATTGGTATCTTGAATGCTTTTATAGCCCTCTATTATTACCTTTCAATTATTAAATATATGTACTTATATCGTTCTGAGGACGAAGAAACGCCTATCCCTGTGTCACGCGCTGCTCAAATTGGCTTGAGCATCTCTGTCTTTTTCATTGTTTTCTTGGGCATTTATGCTGGCCCAGCTTATGAATGGACCCGTGCAGCCGCAAATTCTTTCTTTCCTTTTATGGGGTTAGGTTAGGGAATGTGGACTAAAATTGTCACTGAATTGAATTGTGATATAATGCGCAAACCGCGCTTTAAAAACAAAGACTGTGTCTCAAAATTCGCAAAATAAGCAAACCGTTGTAATGGCTAATCTCGTCGGTCAAGTGGGCTGTGTGACTGGCTTGGTTGCGATATTGATTATCGGTGTCGCTTTCTTCGTTGGACAAGCATTAGATAATTATTTTGGTACAAGCGGTGTGTTCACGATTATTTTCATGTTGGGGAGTTTCCCGGTGACTTTGTGGGCAATGGTACGTATGAGTTTACATATGGTAGCGAAAGCTCAAGAGCGCATGGCACAGTTTGAAGAAGATCAGAAACGAAAAAACTCAACTCAAGAAGAGGAACAAGCACATACATGAAAAAGAGATATATCATCCTCATTAGTTTCATCTTGATGCTTTTATTTGGCACGTTTATTCCTTATACAAAGCCAGTTTTGCCATTTGTGCAGTTGCCAGGAGAGAATTACCCTGGTAGTTATAACTGGCCGATTGTAGGTCCATTGTTTGGTGGTCTGACAAATACGTTTGTAGCTACTGTATTGGCTTGGATCATTGTTGTGTTGTTAGGGCTTTCTTTAAAGGCACGTTCTCGCACTGCCGATGAAATTCCCACGGGATTCTATAATTTCTTCGAGATGGTTATCGAAGGTGCCTATAATTTTGCTGAAGGTATTGCTGGCCCTAAGGTTAGAAATTTTTTCATGTACTTCATGACCTTTATCCTGCTGATTTTGGTTGCGAATTGGATGGAATTAGTTCCTGGTGTGGACAGTATTGGTGTCTTTGAAGATTTGGCGCATAAAAAAGCAGTTGAAGCAACAGAAGAGTGGGTACAAGCGGAAGAGCAGCTTGGTCAGCATCCATCCGAAGAAGAGATTCATCACTTTGAAGAAGAACAATATGAAATGTTCAAGGCGCTTCGAGTAGGTGATATTCGTGATGGTGTGGTATTGACACGCGCCTATGCGGACGAAAATGGCGAGAAGCCTGCTGATGCACAGTATACGATTGTGCCATTCCTGCGGGCCGCGGCAACGGATTTAAACTTTACTTTGGCCTTAGCTTTGGTAGCCATGTTTATGGTGCAATACTATGGTTTCAAGTTTCTAGGTTTTAGCTATTTGCATAAATTCTTCCCCTTTTTGGAGAAAGGGTTTGGGGCTAAAGCAGCCAAGAATCCAATTAAGGTGATTGATATTCCGGTAGGTATTTTGGAATTGGTTAGTGAGTTTTCAAAGATTATCTCATTTGCCTTCCGTCTTCTGGGTAATATCTTTGCCGGTCAAATTCTGTTGTTTGTCATGGCTTATCTAATTTCAGTGGCAAATATTGCCTTCTTTGGTCTGGAGTTTTTTGTTGGTCTCATCCAGGCTGCCGTCTTTGCAATGTTGGCGCTTATCTTCATGACACAGGCTTCTGAAAGCCATCATGGTGATGACGAACATCATTAAGTTGTTTTTTAAATTGTTAATAACTGCCTGATTTCGATTAGGCGTTCAAAGTCATAAAAATACAAATAAATTTTAGTCGGAGGACATTTTACATGGATCAATTAGCGGCAGAAGCCCTTGTGATTGGTTTGAAAGCAATTGGCGCAGGTTTAGCGATGGCGGGTGCTATTGGTGCTGGTGCTGGTATCGGTATTTTGGTTAATGGCGCTGTGCAAGGTATCGCACGGAATCCTGATGCCAGTGGTGATATTCAGACAAATATGATTTTGGGTATTGCGTTTGCTGAAGCTGTCGCCATTTATGCCCTTGTTGTCGCCCTGATTATTCTGTTCGTCTAATCCACGATTGGGATAGATTTCTACCGGATTACCTGTTTGGTTAATCGTAGATGGAGATATAGAGGCATAAGATATGGATGCTTTAGGTATTAATCTTGGTTATCTTATCATGCAGATTCTGGGTATTATTATCCTGCTGCTGATTATGAAAGGTTTGGTGTATGGGCCAATTTTGCGAGTGTTGGATGAGCGCAAGGCACGTATTGCTAAAGGTTTAGAAGATTCGCGTCAAGCTGCAATTGCGCGTGATAATGCTGATGCAGAAGCTAAAAAGATTTTAGATGCGGCTCGTGCTGAAGCAGCAAAGATTCGCTCAGATGCGACAGTACAAGCAGAAGAAACTTCTAAAGGTATTTTGAAGAAAGCGAATGATGATGCACAAGTTGTTGTGGCAGCAGGTCGAGCTGATGCGGAAGTTGAGCGTGATCGAATTTTGTCTGATTTGCGTGGGCAGGTAGCTGCTATTGCGATTGCTGCTGCTAATAAGCTGGTTGGTGAATCATTGGATGATGCACGTCAACGGGCTATTATCGCAGACTTTTTCGCGAAAGTTCCTGCTAGTGTATCTTCGTTACAGGGTGATCGTGTTGAAGTAACAAGCGCATTGCCATTAACTGATGACGAACAAACAAAGGCTAAATCTGCTTTAAGTGGTTCTACTATTGTCTTCAAAGTTGACCCAAGTATTTTGGGCGGCCTAATTGTGCGTGTGGGCGATAAGGTTGTTGATGACAGTGTGGCTGGACAAATGAGTGCAATGCGTGATTCTTTGCGATAATTTTTTTGCGCATTGACTCTCGTTAAAAGAGTGAAGAAAATTTGTTGCACGGCCGTTTTGGTTGTGTGACCCCTTCAAAATAAAAAAGACCAGGGAACGCCGACCCCTGGTCTTTTTGTTTTGTTTAAAGTAAATTGCTAGGTTTATCTGCCGTAATCTCGGCCATAACTGTTTTTATGGCTCGTAATTCGCCGTTTTGGTGCTTTTGATTTATGCGGCATGATACAAAATAGTCCCCCAATTAACGAAAATAGAATAACAATACCAATCAATACTTCTATATCCATAATGTTTTCCTCCAAAAACAATCTGGTGTGTCTGGATGACACATCTTTTGTATTTAGTACTATGGTACTGAAGGAAAATTACAAACTGTGTTTAAATGCGCAGGTTTGTAGGATAGTTGTCAGGAAAGTTGTAACTTGGTCAACGGCCGTTTCCATTTCAGACGACATCGGCTCCCCCAAATTAGTATGCACAGGCTGGATACCGATGAGGGCAACTTCTGTGGTGGTAACGGCCGTTAAATATTGAGCCAGCATATAAGGCGGCATCGTATGCGTAGAAGCACTGATACCAGTTGTCTCTTGCCATGTCAGCCAGCGGATCGTGCCAGGTGCTTCGTCCATCTGCGCCATATCAATGAGAATAGTTAAATCAGGAGAAAACTTACGAATAGGACTCGTATGATTTTCTGGGGCGTGAGCTGCCTCTACGAGTAGTAAATTGAGGGGAAGGTCAGTGGAAAATGTTTCAATTAAATTGCGGATAACCACAATGCCGGCAATATCATCGCCACGCATTTCATTGCCGATGCCCATAAGGGCAACCCGAAGGGGCTGCCCTTCAGATTTATTCTTACTCAGTCTCGACAGTGTCTGCCAAAGCGAATTTTGCCAACGCTTCGGCCAAATCTTCTTCTCGTCCATAACTAACTTCAAACGGAACTTTGCTGGTCGCCGCCAATTCCCATTGCTCATCCGACATTTCAATGCAGCTAAAGCGGCAGCTTTCAATGCATTGGGCGCAGTAAGTGCAGCGATCCATATGATACTGCATCACAAATCGTTTCGCTTTCTTATCAATCGTGATAATTTCAATCGCATCAGCGGGACAATCTTTGCTGCATAAGCTGCATCCCGTACATTTTTCCGGATCCCATTCTAACTTGCCACGCAATCGTGTGGGTGCCTCTACCCGCTCAAACGGATACTGCACCGTCGCCGGTTTCTTCCAAAATGATCCAACCACATCACTGAACATTGTTGCTATTTTCATAATAAACTCTTTCTCTTTTCAGCAACCGGAAAACTGATTACTGTACACTGTTTACTATCTTAAACAAGCTGTACGACCACAATAATCAACCATTGCAGCAGAACCAGCAACGCCCCGTACCGCCACCACATCCCAACTGTTTGGTCGATGCGTAGGCGTGTCATCAGTGATTGCAATGCAGCCAAAACCGCCAGCAACCCTACTGTCTTCACCAGGAACCAGACCGGATTAGACACACCGCCCATGTAAAACGCAGTAATGAGGGTAAGGCCGATAATCAGTTCAGCCCCTTTGCCTAAATGGAAAATGGCGAGTCCTCGACCGCTGTACTCTGTCAAAGCGCCCGCTACAATTTCAGTTTCTGCTTCTGGAGAGTCAAAAGGCGGAAGTTCCAGCTTGCCCATCAACCCAATCAGAGCCACAACAAAGCCAATTGGCTGCAAAATCATCATCCAGGTATGAGTTTCTGTGTAAGCGACGATTTCGCTGATTTGCCAACTGCCAGCCGCGATGGCTGGGCCGAGCAGTGCCAGCAAAAACGGCGCTTCATAGGCAAACAATTGCGTCAAGGCACGAGTTGAACCTACCAGAGAGAAGCGTTCTTTGGCGTTTGCTCCAGCCAGGCCAATACTGAGCGTTAACAAGCTCAACATGTACACGGTGACGATGAGGTCTCCAGCGAAACTATAAGCGGGTTTCAAACCAGCCATCGGCACATACAATGCCGCCGTTAAAGCCCCGGCTAAAGCGATTAGGGGCAAAATAGCAAAGAGAACAGGATTAACGCCATCCGGCACGATTTCTTCTTTTGTTAGCAGCTTAATGGCATCGGCAATGGGTTGGAACCAGCGAGGCCCAATCCGGTTTTGTGAGCGGGCAATGATTTTGTGATCTAGCCATTCGTACATAAGCCCGGCGAAAATGACAAACAAGCCACCAGGGAAAAAGAGTAATGAGACGATATTTCCAATTGCTTCCATAATTAAACCTTCTCTGCGTAAAAATCAATGCCATGTTGACGCAGACGTTCCCAAGTCCATTGGTCATGATCCCCTTTTGAATTGCAAATAGCAACCCCTCTGTCATTGCAAGAGAAGCAAGGGTCAATGCCGACCAGGAGCATCGGCATATCGGCGAGTTGATGGCCGACCGCCATAGCCAGGACAGAGGCCATGTTCATCATGGTGGGGGTGCGCACTTTGAGCCGTTCTGGCATTTCGCCACCGTTGCTGCGGATGTAGTAGAACACTTCACCACGCGGCGCTTCTACGCGGCTGATGACTTCGCCCGGTTTGATGCGACGGGGGAAACGTTTGACTTGCAAGTCACCTTCAGGCATGTTGTTAAGGATCTCACGAATGAGGCGATAGCTTTCAAACAGTTCTTTCAAGCGGACAACGAAGCGAGCTTCCAAGTCACCGGCCGTTTCTACCACCATTTTTATGGGGAATTGTTTGTAAGCAGAGTAGGGCGCATCGACGCGCACATCCCGCTTGACGCCGGAGGCGCGGGCTGTTGGCCCTAAAATACCAAGGCGGTGAGCCTGTTGCAGATTGGCGACACCGATACCGCGTGTGCGCTGTAAGAACATGGCATCAGTGGTGACAACATTTAGGTAATGCTTGGTGCGTTTTTCCATGAAATCTACCGCTTCCAGGATGGTTTTGCGGTGTTCATCGGTTACGTCGAACTTGACGCCACCTAGCACATTGGCAGAGTAATTGACACGATTGCCTGTAAGACCTTCAAGTATATCCATGATCGTTTCCCGGTCGCGCCAGGAGAACATAAACAAGGTATCGAAGCCGGCTTCGTGAGCGGCAACGCCAAACCAGAGCATGTGACTGTGGATGCGTTCCAGTTCAGCGACTAACACGCGGATGGCTTGGGCGCGGGGCGGCACCTCTACTTCGGCTAATCGTTCTACGCCACGAGCATAGGTGAAGGCGTGGATGTGAGAGCAGATACCGCAAATTCGCTCAACCAGGTATAGGTTTTGGTTCCAGTTGCGTGCTTCTGCCCCTTTCTCTATGCCGCGATGGACATAGCCGAGGCGCACGGTGGCATCGGTCACCAATTCACCGTCTACGGCAAATTCAAAGTGTCCTGGCTCTTTAAGTGCCGGATGTTGTGGCCCGATGGGGATGATAAATTTTTCTTCTTTCTGGGTCATTTCAAGCATCATGATGATTTATTCCCTTAATCCTAATTCGCGTGCATCACGAAATCTTTGCGCAATGGATATGTGTTATCCGGCCAATTGTCAGGCAGGAAAAGGTGGTCTGTGTTGGGTGTGTTGGTGATGGTGACGCCAAACATTTCGAGCAGTTCTCGCTCGTAAAAGCTGGCTGAGGGGATGATGCCGCAAATGCTCGGTACTACTGGGTTTTCACGGGGGACTTTGACGGATAGGGTGACAACGGCCGTTCCGTGACAAAAATGGTATAACACCTCAATTTCACCTGCTTCAACGCCCAGGTCAACGCCGGTGATGGTGGCGAGATAGCCCCAGTCATTGTCAAGCAAGGTTTGGATGACGGTGAGTAGTTCCTCAGCAGATACATTCACATCCAGGCAGTCAGGAAAACCAGTTCCCGTCACTTTAATGCGTCGGTCAGTGTAATTCAACATCAACGGGTAGCCGTCATCCAGGCCTTGAATCGCTTCTTCTGGAATCCAGGGAATGAGAATGGCTTCAGCCTGTTTCAAAAGGTCTTCAACGGGGGTGATTGGTTCAGACAACATCTAATAGCTCCTCAGGCTTTTCGGTTTGAATGGGTGCGCCTGTTTTTATGGCGGTCAGTAGTTTCACCAGACCGTCGATAATCGCTTCAGGACGGGGCGGGCAGCCAGGAATATAGGCATCTACCGGAATTACCTCGTCGATGTGGCCGATAACGTTGTAGCAGCCTTGGAAAGCGCCACCAGAAATGGCGCATGAGCCGACGGCCACCACAAACTTCGGGTCAGGCATTTGATCGTAAATGCGTTGCAGGCGGTCGCGGGATTGCATGGTGACGGGGCCAGTGCAGACGAGTACATCGGCGTGGCGTGGGCTGCCTTGCAGCTTGACACCCAGTCGTTCAGCATCATAGCGTGGTGTCAGCGTTGCCAGAATTTCGATGTCACAGCCGTTGCAGGAACCGCTGTTGTAATGGATAAGCCAGGGCGAGTTGACCCGCGCCCATGTCTTAACTTTGTCGAGAATGTCATTCCATTCTTGGGTAATGTTCATGATTGTTTCCTGTTATCCGAGAATCAAAGCCAACAACGCCAAAATCAAGCCAGCCAAATAGAGGACGGTGATGGGCGAGATGATGGCGCTGCCTAACATGAGGACGCCTAGATGTAAAACAGCAAAAAACAAAGCGACGACAAAAAATTGCTTGTAACCTGGAACGCCAACTTTCAGGGGCAGGTTTTCGCCGCCGGTATAGGACTTTGTCTTTTCAGTGTTGGCAGGACTGTTAGGTTCGGCAATCAGTTTGCCCAGACCAGATAAAATGCCGACGAGTATGATGTATAGGACAAAGGCAATGGGTGGAATTAAGATTGCGCTCATGTGGTTATCCTCCAAACATCGCCATCAAGGTGGCGGCTGCGGGTTCTACGATGGGCATGACAAGACTGGGCCAGATACCGAGTACGATAACGGCCGTTGCCAGCAAAATCAGCGGAATAGTCATCATAACCGGCACAGACTCGCCTTGCAGAACGGCCGTTGATGGGTTTCTTCTGTAAACTGTATTGATTAACGGGGCATAGTAGGCTAGTGACAGCACACTGTTCAAGCCAGCGAACAGCACCAGACCGAAAATAATCCAGTTCCTCGTTTCAAAGCCAGCGGCAAAAATTTGCCATTTAGACATAAAGCCGACCAGCGGCGGGATACCGCCCAAACCAAGCAAGGCGATGCTGAAGACTAGCGCAATCAACGGATATCGCTGCGACGCACCTGCCAAATCCTTGATCATCAGCGGGCTGTGATCCTGCTTGGCGGTGTGCATCACATAAAGCAGCGCTCCTGCTGAGAGAAAGGCGAGTCCCTTCATCAGGCCGTGGCTGAGAATGTGGAACAGACCGCCGCTGGCACCCAGAGCAATGTCGAAATAGATGGCAATGCCCAGGCCAAATAACATGTAGCCAACATGGGTCAGGCTGGAGTAAGCCAGCATCCGTTTGACCTGTTTTTGGCGCAGTGCCAGCAAATTGCCCACGACCATGTTGAGCAGGCCAAAAATGATGAGCAAGACGCCAAAGGAAGTTTTCGAGCCGGTCAGTGGAGAGACGGCGCGAAGCATGGCGATAAGACCCGCCTCAATGACAATGCCGGAGAGCATGGCGCTGATGCCGCTGGGGGCTTGCGAATGGGCGTCCGGGAGCCAGGTGTGCATCGGCACAATGGCGACTTTGATGCCGTAGCCGATGACAAACAGCGCTCCCGCCGCCAGCAGCAGTGGTGAACTTTGGTTGGCGTTGGCATAGACTGAGATGTCTACCATGTTGAGCGTGCCCGTTTCGGCCAAGACCAGGGCAATGCCCAACAGCACGAAAACGGAGCCGGTGGAACTTTGCACGAGGTATTTGATGCCTGCTTCCAGCGAAGCGGGTTGGTCGCGGTAAAAAGCGACGAGCAAATAGGAGGTGATTGCCATCGCTTCAAACCAGAGCCACAAGTTGAACAGGTCGCCGGTGCAGCCGAGGCCCATCATGACACCACTAATGGCGAGCAGCATGGCGTAATATTTAGACTCGCCCAGTTCACCGCGCATGTAGGGGGTGGAAAATAGGATGACAAGGGTGGTTAGGACGACAACGGCCGTTGCCAGCAGCAAGCTCACCCCATCCACACCCAGGGTAATCGAGCCATACGTCCACGTCATCATGCCGTCTGCGCGGAATTGCTGCCACACGCCGATGAGAGGCA
>JACSSI010001213.1 GCA_014879345.1 Anaerolineae bacterium
TGAGGGAACGGCCGTTTTCGGCTATTTCCAACCAGAATCACTCATCAACCAGGTTGGTCTCGACAAGGGACAAGACGTGCTGCCCTGGTTTAAACAAGAAAACGTCAGCGGCACAGAAATCAACTTGCAAGGCGGACAAGAATTACTGGCAAAAGGATCGCCCCATTACCGGCTGGCTGGCGGTCAGCTCAACTTCATCGACAAAGTGATTGTGATTCCCGATGGCGGGCGCGCAGGCAAAGGCTATGTTTATGCCGAGCGCAATATTGACGCCAGCGATTGGTTCTTCACCTGCCACTTCTACCAGGACCCGGTGATGCCTGGGTCGTTGGGCGTGGAAGCGGTGATTGAAGCGATGCAAGCGTATGCCTTAGACCAGGATTTGGGCGCTCATTTGCAAAATCCGCACTTCACCCACACCGATAATCATGAGGTTGTCTGGATTTATCGCGGGCAAATCGCGCCCACCAATGCACAGATGTACCTGGAAGTGGACATCACCAATGTAGCAAGCAGTGCCGATCAAGTCATCGTTACGGGCAATGCCAGCCTGTGGAAAACCGGTATGCGCATCTACGAAATCAAGGATATTTCGATTCGACTGGTGAATGGTTAAATTCTCATTCATCCGCGAGTCTATTGAATAGCGTTGTTTCCAAATAACCAGGGGGAATTTTATGCGCCAATTCACCCAATGAAATGATGAAGCAACAAAAAACGCTCAGATTTGAGCGTTTTTTGTTGTTTCATTAATGGTCAATCTCTTGAGAGCGTCGCTGTCTATAGTCGCTCAAAGTCAAGATAAAGGTCAATAAATCCCCTTTCTATTTCCCTTGTAGTAAAATCACCTTGAGGACTATGATATGGAATTTGAATCTGAAAAAGGATTTAATTCGACTGATACTAAAGGAAGAATTGAAGGCTTGCTTATACTCTACCCAATGATAATTGGATCTGTGTATCTCATGACATCATCGATCCACGCAAATCCTCATGAATTTTCAGGGCGGCGTATAAGACTCTTAACAGAAATTGTTCTTTTAGTACCCCCTTGGTTTTGGGTCGCTTTAATAACTGTCGTTATGATTTTGGATATTAGCAGGCTTATTGTTATTTATAAGCGACGGAAACGAGAAGAATCAGCACGTAAAAACAATGAGATAGACGAATCAGAAGAAGAATAAGAAATAATATTAGCCACTCTGAGGAAAACGGCCACCGCCCCGGTGATTCATCACCTGACGGGCATGGCGCTTCGCTGAAATCTCTCATTTCTTGCCCTTTTAGATTGGAAACTGATCACTGTGCCTTGTTGTTTAGGAGAGAGGATATGGGGGAAACGGCCGTTGTCATCCCAAATCATATCTTTCCCTTTCGGGCTGGAAACTGGCGACAGTGCCTTGTTGTTTAGCAGAGAGAATATGGGGGAAAACGGCCGCCGCCCCGTGATGAATCACCTGACGGGCGTGGCAGTTCATTGAAGACTTTCATTTCTTGCCCTTTCAGGTTGGAAACCGACCGCAGTAGCCTGTTGTTTAGGAGAGAGAATATGGGGGAGAACGGCCGTTGTCACCCCCTATCATTTCTTGCCCT
>JACSSI010001214.1 GCA_014879345.1 Anaerolineae bacterium
GTTTCTTCGGTTTTGGCGGAGGTGACCTGGCGCACGTATTCTTTGCGTTTGGAAGGAGCCTGGGCATCAAAAACGGCCGTTACTCCCCCTTCCTCCAATGCCATTGCCAAATCATCGGGAACTTCAACCGTGCGCGGCTCGGTATCCAATTCCAGCGTAACCTCTATTTCATCACCGGCTTGCACGCCAGCCGCCTCCCGATGTTCTTTGCTTAGGGGAATCATAAAGACATCGCCATAAGCGGCGACGGTGCTGCGGTAGGTGTAGCCATTGAAGCTGACTTTAACTTTGGGACGCTTGCCGCTATCCAAGGTGGCAACTGCTTCTGCGGGTATGGGTAAGCCGGTGGCGTTCATACCTTCTTCTTGGGTAACGGCCGTTGTGAATGTTGTTTTCATGGAAAATCTCCCTTTCATCAATTTTTTGAGCTGCCTTTCATTATCATTTCCTTCATTAGGGCAGGTAGTTCACTTAAGGAGCCAGTTAGCAGCCGAACACCGACCAGCAGATATCGTTTCGCAATCGCTGATCATCCAGGACGAGGTCGCGGATCGCTTCAGGCAACTGCTCGCGCTGCCATTGGCATTCTCGACGACCGGCAGACTCACGCTCCTCCATTGGTGCGGCTGCCCGCACAGCCTTGATTGCGTAGGCCGCCGCACCGAGCTCATGTGCGGCGACATGTGCTACCACTGCCGCCTGGCCAGCAGCATAGGCGGCGTGCCGAGCGGCACCGCTCAGCTCTCTTGCCGCAGCCATGGCATGTCCACCCGCCGCACGGCATTGAGACATCGTGATCTCACCTCGTGTCCAAGCGCGAACCAATTCAATGGCTCGACGCGGCCGGTTGTCATTGGGTTGCATTTCCTCGAATAAGTGCAATACATGCTGTGCGCAATCGGCCGCCCATACCGCAAGCAGGTGATGATCGGAATCTTGGAGCGTGCCGCCGCGACGCACAGTGATAAACCTGGGGTCTCGCTTCTTTGGTAATATCATTCGTTGGTGCCGATGCGTTCCTTCTGACTACTATCAATTCAACTCACAGAATACCAGGACAATACACGTAAAGCACGGAGCGTGTTCCAGCGGCTCGGCTTACCCACACCCTCGTCTATCTCAACTGGCATCACGCCAGGATAGCAAACCTCAAGCGGCCACCGCCCGTCGCCATCCTGCTTGGACATGACCAGATCAATCGCCTCGGCCACCCGCTCATCCGGCGTGACCTTGGCACGGTGCAGGTACTCCAGGCCGCGCAGTACATCGTAATGCCACCAGGTGGGGAAAGCAAACTGCGTCCACACGGCCGTACCCTTGCGATCTTGCACAATGACCTCGCCAGTCGAGCGCCGCCGGAAGAGTCGGCGTTCGAGCAGGTATTCCTGCCCCCGCAGACGAGCCGCCGTCACTTCAGCGCTGTCTCCGCCTGCCAGTTCGTATTCAAGCAGGGCTTCCAGCACACAGATTGTGGTGTTGAACGATGAGCGCGTTGAACCGTTTTCCGCTTCGCAGTTCCAGCCGCCGTCAGGCAACTGCTCATCAAGCAGCCGGTCTATAATCCGCTGAATGTCCTGGCTAAAGTACGC
>JACSSI010001215.1 GCA_014879345.1 Anaerolineae bacterium
AAGTAAAGCCAGAAGAATTTTTGACGACAATACAACAAAATTATGATCTGTTCATTCTGCAAGACTCGGGTGAAATAAGCGCTAATAAGCAGTCTCGAGATGAGATTATGCGTTGTTTCTCTGAGACACGCCATCACCTTGATATCATTGCCTATCCCCATTAACACAATGAAATTGGCATTTGTTACCCCTTGGTATGGTCTAGATATCCCTGGTGGAGCTGAGGCGGAAGTTCGACGTACCGTTGAGAAGTTGCATCAAGTCGGCGTTGATGTAGTGATTCTGACAACCACCATCAAGGATTTTTATGCAGACTGGGGGCAAAACACCCATAAACCAGGTGCTTATCAAGAAAATGGTATTACAGTCCATCGGTTTCCCGTGCAAAAACGTGATAAACAAGCATTTGATAGCGTCAATTGGCGGCTCATAAATAATCTTCCCATTACACGTGAACAAGAACAAATCTATATCAACGAAATGATTCAAGTGCCAACTTTGTATGAGTACATTGCCCAACATGCCTCTGAGCGATTGTTTGTGTTTATCCCCTATATGTTCGCCACTACCTACCATGGTGCAAAAATCTGCCCTGAACGTAGTTTGATAATTCCGTGTTTACATGATGAAAGCTACGCCTGGCTGGGTATTTATCAAGAGGTTTTACCTCAGGTAAAAGGACTTATTTTGCATGTCGATGCTGAATTGGCGTTAACTGAACAAATCTTTGGTCCGGCTCATGGTCAGAAACGTATGGTGATTGGAGAAGGCGTTGACACGGATTTTGTGTCAGATGGGGAACGATTTCGCTGTAAATATAAGTTGGATAAGCCATTTGTTCTGTATGCAGGACGGCGTGAGGCAGGCAAAAATGTGCCGATGTTGCTTGATTATTGGCAGCGATTTCAACAAGAATTACCGCAAGATACAAAGCTGGTTCTTATTGGTCCCGGTTCAGTAAACATCCCAACTTTTGTTGAATCGTCTGTTCTCGATCTGGGTTTTGTATCGGTGCAAGATAAATATGATGCGTATGCAGCGGCTGATGTTTTCTGTATGCCATCGGTTAATGAAAGTTTTTCGATTGTCATTATGGAAAGTTGGTTGGCGGGAACTCCCATTTTGGTGAATGGAAATTGTGCTGTAACAAAAGAGCACAGCCAACGTGCAAATGGGGGTTTGTATTTCCACAATTATGAGGAGTTTGCCGCTACTTTGACTTATTTGCTAGATCATCGAGAAACGGCCGTTACTCTAGGGCAGCAAGGTCGTCAATATGTCCTCACTCACTACCATTGGGATATTATCATCGAAAAGTATCAGAAATTATTCCAAGAGGCATTCCTGTCATGACAACAGTTCCCTTAACCGTCCATATTATGACAGCGGCAATGACCCCTGGTGATGCCATTGGCAATTACATTTTATCGAGTGCGCGCATTTGGCGAGAATGGGGTGTACGAGTAGAAATATTTGCCGATTATGTGGCTCCTGTTTATGGAGGACTGGTAAAACCCACCATTTTATATCCGGCAACAGGTGATGCGCTGTTATGGTACCATTACTCAATTTATGCCGATAATATAGAA
>JACSSI010001216.1 GCA_014879345.1 Anaerolineae bacterium
ACCACCGGTTTCGTTGCGGCGCTGTTACTGGCTGGGGGAACGGCCGTTTCCCCAGAGCCGCACCTGCATCCAGCCTGATTATTGTAAAAAGAATTGTGGAGACTCCCCATGAAAACAAACTTACAACGACATGCCCTGCCCCTCTACTTTGTCATGGCGTATGCCATTGCCTGGGGCGGCAGCCTGCTCATTGCCGCACAAAACAGCTTTCAAACCAGCGCCATTGGCATACCCCAAATCGGTCTCATGTTTTTGTTTATGCTGGCGGGACCCAGCCTTTCCAGCATCATCCTCACCACTTATTTTGAGGGGAAATCCGGGTTGAAGCAGCTATTCGCCCGGATGAAGAACTGGCACTTTCCCTGGCAGTGGGGAGCCGTCGCCATGCTGACAGTGCCCATCATTGCCACAACCATCTTGCTGCTGTTGTCCGTTTTTGTTTCACCCGTTTACAAACCGAATATTACGCTGCAAGCCCTCGGCTTTGGCATTGTTGCCGGGTCTCTGGCCGGATTTTTTGAGGAAATTGGCTGGACTGGTTTTGCCCTACCCCGCTTACAGTCGCGGTACAGCGCCCTTGCCAGCGGGTTTATCCTGGGCGTCTTGTGGGCTTTCTGGCACATCATGGCTGATTTTTGGGGCAATAACGCCACATTTGGTCTTCACTGGCTGCCCACATTTATTATCTACTGGCTCATGCCCCTGACAGCCTACCGCATCCTGATGGTTTGGGTTTATCAAAACAGTGGCAGCCTGCCGCTCATGCAAATTATGCACGCATTTTACAGCGGCACATTAGGCGTTGTTGGCCCGTCAACATCAGTTGAAGAAGGCTTGCTGTGGAAAGCGCTGTTTGCTGCCGCCTTGTGGGTCATGCTGACAGGGGTGGTCATTAGATATGGTGGAAATTTATCCCGGATTCGTGTAAAAAATGAGGTAATGGCAGCAAGTGGAAAGTACCCAAATGAATCATATCAGTGAAACACCCCCAGAACCCATTCAGTCGCGTGCTGTGGTGCGTGCAGATTATGACCGGATTTGCAACCTCTTGCTGCAAACTCAGGCGAAAGCGCCAATGGGGTTTAACTGGGACATTCGCCGCTGGGAAGGCACGTGTTGGTATAACCCGCAGGCAACCGGGAATCCTGACTGGCACAAAAATAGCCAGTTGTGGCAAACCGGTAACGGGCAGATTGTCAGCCTGGTACACCCGGATGGCATGGGCTATCCTTATATCGAAATCGACCCCGACTACCGCCACCTTGAGACAGAGATGATTGCCTGGGCGGAAGCCCATCTCACCGAACCAGCAGCAGACGATGCCGGCCGCCAGCTTCAATTCTACGTCTACGAGTATGACGTTTACCGGCAGCAGTTATTGACAGCGCGTGGTTATCAAAAGATGACGTATGGCGGCGTTATCCGCCATATGCGTTTGGGGCAGCAGCCGTTGGCGCAGCCGCAGTTGGCTGAAGGCTACACCCTGTGCAGCACGAACCCGGAAAACGGCCGTGATGCTCAGCAAATTGCAGACTTATTGAATGCGGCGTTCAACCGCACGTTTCACACGGCTCTGGAGTATCAGCAG
>JACSSI010001217.1 GCA_014879345.1 Anaerolineae bacterium
GAAAAACGTTTCTGGCTTTCTCTATAATCTCGATTCCTCCTTTGACGTCATTCGTCTGTAATTTGATTCTTCCGAGTTCTAATTGAGTTTTTGCGGCTTCATATGGATCTAAATTTACGAGTAATTCGAAACTTTCTTGATAATGAGTTACAGCTTTTTCACAATCCTCGCTATCTGTGGCTACTAAACCACGGGCACGATGAGCAATTCCAATTTCAAAAGGATCATCCAGAGCCAAGGCACTTTCATATGCCCTTTCTGCATAAATGATTGCTTGGTTAAGATTTTTTTGTCTTAAACTAATCTCAGTAAAAAGGCTATATATGGCAGGGAGCTGGTCCACCCCATCCATATCTTCGGCTAATTTTTGAGCTGATACCAGATGATTTTCTGCTGAAGTTAAATCATTCTTTTTTACATCAACTTCTGCCAGCCGATAATAGGAAAGGCCACATGTGATTTCATCCCCAATATCATTTGCTACCCTGCTTGCTTCTAGAAGGTGTATCCGAGCTTCATCATATTCACCTGTATTAATATAAGCAGCACCCAAATTCAATTGAAATCCAGCGATATCTAACTTGTAGCCAATTTTCTTTGCAATTTCCAGGGCTGCTTTGAAGATTGCGATGGCTTCAGTCCAATTTCCGCCAACATGTTTATGAATGGCCAAATTGCTCAAGATGCTAGCCTCTTGAAACAAACTGTAGGTATTTCTACTAATGGCTAGTGCTTCATGAGAATACGTTATTCCTTGCTCTGTTAATCCAAGATAATGGCAAATACCCGAAAGTGAATTTAAAGCCTGACATCGCTCTGAACTATCATTCACATCTAAAAGAGATAAACCTAGTTCAATATTTTGTCGGGCTATCTCGTACTCTCCAAGATG
Organism: Anaerolineae bacterium; assembly: GCA_014879345.1. Taxonomy (GTDB): domain Bacteria; phylum Chloroflexota; class Anaerolineae; order Promineifilales; family Promineifilaceae. Next base: position 893 of record JACSSI010001217.1, read on the forward strand.
CATCTGTAACGTGCCACGCATGATCAATAAACTGGCTTTTGTTTTGGTTGGAAGATTCTTATTCTCAGTCAATCCTTGTTTCACCCAGGTGAGCGCTCGTTGTGGGTCTTTGTATTCCAATAATTCTCCCAAGCCTAAACATGCATGAGCTTTCAACGCTTCTGATTCTTTTGTATGCGGCATATCAGCTAAAAGTGAAAGTGTTAGTTCAAATTGATTTTGTGCTGGTTCTATATTTCCAAGAAATGTTTTTACTTCTCCCCCGACAATATTTATCGAAATCCAGCGCAAAATATCAAGTTCTTCCGGCTGAAAGCGGTTTAGCAGTTGGTTTAGCTGACTAGCCTGCCCCTTATTGATAAATACATGGGTGTCTGTGGTAATTAAATCAGCGGCTGGTTCTTGATCCCCTGCTTCTAAATAATGGCGGGCAGCTAGGAGCAGGTCTGGTTCTTCGTCTCGGTAATATTCGGCGGCGCGGCCGTGCATTTGGCGGCGTTCTCGTTTGTTGAGTGCTTCGTAGAAGAATTCGCGCACGATGGCGTGTTGACCATATAATTTACCCTCTTCGCCACTGGTGATGGTGATCAAATAGCGGTCACTTAAATCACGGAGCACACGGCGAGCAGAACGGCCGTCTAAAATGGCTTCAATTGCCCCGCGAGAACCTGGATACCCAAGCAGTACAGCAATC
>JACSSI010001218.1 GCA_014879345.1 Anaerolineae bacterium
GTGCTGGTATCGAAGCGGTGGCTGAGCCTGTCGAAGCCAAAGCGTTATCCATCCCCTGGTGGTATCCGTTCCCCCTCATCAATCAGCAAACTCCCGAATCAAGGCATCATACTGCCCCGTCACCGCCTGCCGCGAATGATGCTCCACCACATACCTGCGTCCCTGCTGTCCTCTCTGACATGCATCTGCACGCTGCGCACTCGCCTCCCGAATCGCTGCCACCATCGCGTCCACATCATCTGGCGGTGCTGCCCAACCACACCCCGCTTCACCCACCAACCAGGCCAATTCAGAATCCGGATCGGCCGTCGCCACCACTGGCCTCGCCGCCGCCATAATCGTATAAATCTTCGAAGGGAACGTCTCTTGCGCCGTCCCCTTCTTCAGTGGAACCAGACACAAATCGGCCGTCGCATAAATATGTGGCACCATCGACCGTGGTTGATACGGCAGCAGCAACAGATTAGGCAGCGGCTCCGCCGCCAATTCCCCCTCTAACCAGCTGCGCCGCGTCCCATCCCCTACAATCACAAACCGCAAATCAGCAATATCTTGCAGTTGCCGGGCCGCTGAAATAATCGTTTCAAACCCTTGTGTCAGACCAATATTGCCTGCATACAACACCACAAAGCTGTCATTCAGCCCATGTGCTTCAGAAAACGGGTTTTGTCGCTCTCCGAGCTGCATAAAATCCGTATCCACAAAATTGGGGATCACCCGCAGCTTCTCATCCGCTACCCCTTTAGCCAGCAGTCGCTGCCGGAATCGTTCAGAAATAACAGTAATCACCTGCGCCCGTTTGTAAATAAAGCGCTCCATCCCCTCAAAAAAACGAATCATGCCCTGATGCTTCAGCACCCCCAAACTCACTGCCACATCAGGGTAAATCTCCTGCACATTATAAATAAATGGTTTCCGCCGAAACAGGCGTAAAATCCAGGCACTCAAGCCAATCGTTAACGGGGGCGACGGCACAAACATCACATCAAAATCGCGGGCAATCGTTAACCCGGCCAGCGTACTAATCGCGTGAAAACGAATGTAATCTAACAAACGCGCCCCCACCCGGCTTCCCTTCACCGGAATAGAGGCATGATACACGGGCATACCATCTTTTTCACTTTCATACAGCCACTTTCCCCACTTACACTGCAGCGGCTGCTGCGCCCGTGCCTCCGGTTCCACGTTATAATGGGGCGTCGTCGTCAAGACGGTGATCTCATGCCCTTTCTGGCTCAGTTCTTGAGCCAGTTCCGTCATCAAAACCGACGTGGACACCCCATCCGGCGCGAAAACCAGCGTTAAAAACAATACCTTCGCCATCTACACATCCATTTCAACACTCAACACATAGGGGCGAGCCAGTTAGTCCTTAAAAATAAAATCGGGTAATGAATTTGTCACTCCCGCGCAGGCGGGAGTCCAGTCAGTGGATTCCGCCTGCGCGGGAATGACAGCGTTACCTGATTGTTTTCTTAAACTGTAAATGGATCGTCCAGTTCGCCCCTAATCATTTATTACACAACCCAAGCTGCCACTATAAACAAAATTTCCAACCGTCATTCTGAACGCAGTGAAGAAACCC
>JACSSI010001219.1 GCA_014879345.1 Anaerolineae bacterium
GCGGCATTGGTTGTCTCGTCGATAGAGGCCAGGGCGGTGAAAACGGCCGTTAACGAAATCACCTGCTGTGCACCCACATCACCCAATGTAAGCGTCAGGTCATTCCAATTGAGTTCACCGTTAATTTCATCAATCGTATCGGGTGGTGGCTCGGCATAGCTGAACTGGAGGAAAGCCGGGTCATAATCTTCCAGCAATGGCACAACGGTCATCGTGGTGTAGCCATCATTGGTGATGGAGATGGTAAACGTGAGCGGCAAGCCGACTTGCGGAATCACATCGTCAGCGATCCGTTTTTCCAGGGGTGAGGAACCACCAACGGATTCCCCTTCGCCGCTGTCGTCATCGCCACCGGGTAAGGCGCCCTGGTCGCCAAGCGCATCATGCACTTCGGCGTAATTGACCACAGTCGGCGATGGATGCTCGGCAATAAAACCCACGATGACTGTGACCCTGGCACCAGGAGGCAAATCGCCAAAAGTGGTTGTCAGATCATCCCATTCAATTACGCCAGCGACGGTGTTGACTGAACTGGGTGGTACAGATGCATCCACGTAGGCCAGGACACTGTTGTTGTATTGGTCGGTTAGGGGCAAGGTGGTAACGGTGAAGTTGCTCTGATTAACGATGTCGATGGTAAAAGTGAGATATTCACCCACCCGGACGACCGGGTTGGCACGTCCCAGTTGTTTATCGACGGTGATAGCTATCTGTTGGGCTTGAACGGGGGATGTGGTCAACCAGGCCGCCAGCAAAGCCAGCAAACCAGACGCCAGCAGTAAACTGCCAGCCAAACGAATAAGACGATGGGGTTTCATATTCATTACTGCTCCTCTTCTTGATGTACTACGAAGAGTAAAATGGCTGGTGTGGGGTAAGTTTTGGTGCTGCCGTGTAGTACACCGTTTGTATAGCACTAATAATATGAAAAGACAATCGTTTACGTAGTACTTTGGAACTATGCGGCTGTTGGAAATGGGGAGAAACGGCCGTTTTGCTGGCAGCGTTGGAGGTTATGCCGAAAGGTACTCAAAAGAGAAGTTGTGTTTGACGAGGAAAGCTACCTTTTGCCATTCGTCTTTATCAGAGTGACGTGGCGGGATGAAGCCTGCGCCCATGTTGTGCATGATTCGGTTGCAATTTGGACAATGGCTTGCAGCGAGTTGGTTTGATTTTTGTGCCACAATACGGCAGTTGCAGCAGGCCAAACTGTCGTTTGGCGGTCGGGTTAATTGGGTGAAAAAATTCATAGCGTACTCCATTAGTTGGGGCTGGTTGCGGCATCGTTGTTATATTTAATGAATAATATCATTATAATAATAAAAAAGGGTTGGATTAGGATACGTTTTAATTAACTGATAATCATTTGTACAAAATTGCACAAAGTAACTGAAACGGCCGTTTTCTTTTGTTTTTATGCTATGCTATGGGGGTGTGTTGGCGAATGGGTCGGTGGGAAGTTGAGTATCAGTCTAGCATACAAACGCTCACCCCTTCAACCCCCAAAATACCAATCAAACAAAAACCCACAAATTTCCACAAATAGGAGCTTAACATGAACACAGAAAAACAAGCGAATGAGGT
>JACSSI010001220.1 GCA_014879345.1 Anaerolineae bacterium
GTAATTTCTCGTTTGCTGCGAGATGGCAGCTATACCTGGACGGTTGAAGCGGTTGATGACAAGGGTGTCGTGGAAACGCAGCAAGGGCAAATTACTATTGTGGATGCAGACCCTGATTTGCCGGAACTGCGAGATTTCTCGTTAGATGTGGAAACGTTCACGCCGAATCGAGATGGTATTGATGACCGCATTAAAGTGCAGTTTTATCAAGCCAAAGAGGCGGGTGTACGGGTATTTCTACTGACGCCAGATGGCCTGGAAGTGCCTATTTCAGAATTGGAACGAGATATTCCAGCGGGGGCGGCGGGTCGTCATTATTATGATTATGAAGGAGGTGTGGATAACGGGGAGACACCGCCAGCCGATGGCACGTATCCCGTGATTGCCATTGCCTCTGACGCGGAAGGACAGCGGGTGCGTGTGGAAGATGAGTTGACGATTGCCTATGGTGGTGTGCCGCGTGCTGATATTTTTGCACCACCCACAGGTGAGACATTGGCGTTTAACACAACGGCCGTTGCCATTTGTGATACCCTCTATTTCACCATGACCGTGGAAAACTACGGCAATACCCCCATCCGCACCACCGGGCCAGAACCGGGAACCGTCTATGATTCTGAGTGGAATTACAATACCCTGGGCTGGCATACCGAATCAGGTGCGTTCCGGGCGGCCATTGGCTATGAAAACGAACTGAGCAACTACCCGTATCGTTGGGGGCTGGGCAGCAAGGATAGCTTGACCAAAATTGGTGATCATTATTACCTGATGCCGGGTGACCGAGCCATCATTACGGGTGGTATCCGCCTCACCGATGTGTTTGGCGACCGTAATCCGCAGCCAGTGTGGGCTGGTCTCATCCACGAAGATGTGCAAATTACCGAGTTTAACAATCGTGTGGATCCCCAGGCCATCCTTGTTGACATTCCTGATGCCGCTAATATGCCAGAATGTGAACCCCGCGAAATACCAATCAAAACAAATTAGAAATCAGAAGGCAGAAAGCAGAATTTTGCCACGCTTTTCTGCCTTCTGATTTCTACATTCTGCGTTTCCTTATCCTTTCTTAAGCGCAACTAAATAGTTGTCAAATGCCGTTGGCGATGGTGGTAGGTACAGGTACACTACCATTTCAAAGACTTGACAGGTTTACAAACTTATCGTTTTTTAAAGATAGGTTGCAGTGCAAAAAGGCTTGATCTGTAAGGCAAGGTGGAAAATTTGTCAGGTTTAGCGGGTTCAGGATGAAGGCGGAATCATGGTGGAAAAGTGGTTGCTCGGTGGGTTGCTCGTATTGTTTTTGGCAGCTTGCCAGCCAGATGTCATAGAAGTTGAAGTTACCCGTCTTGTGGAGGTAGAGCAGCTAACGAAAACGGCCGTTCCCCCCACAACCGCAGCGTTATCCACACCAGCACCCCAGATCATCGAAGTGACACGGATTGTCATCCAGGAAGTTGTTGCCAAAGCGCCTGCGGAAGCTCCTGTAAATGCAGCACTATCTTTAGGCAGCAGTGAACGACCTGTGCAATTGCTCTTTCCACCTGATGCCGGAACGGCCGTTATCAATTTGCGTGGTCAA
>JACSSI010001221.1 GCA_014879345.1 Anaerolineae bacterium
TCACGCAAAATGGGGAATAGACCGCCCTGTTTTTGGCACAGTTCTGGCCGCACCCGCAGCGGATGATCTTCTGGATGGCCGATGCGGAACATCCACTGGTTGCCGCGTACCGAACGCACACTACGCCGCACCTGATCGGCCAAGGTTTGGAAGCCGAGACTGTGATACGCCGCCGCCAAGGCACTGGAAATGCTGTCATTAGCGCCATCTTCTTGCTGCGTACTCAGAAAAACATCAATCGCTTCTTCAAAACGGCGTTTGAGCAGGTGCATATACCCATCAAAGGGGATATGACCGCTGGCTATCATGCCCTCTTTTTCTGGCAAATGGAAGCGGTGGATGGCATAAAGGAAGAACAAGGCACGAACCCGTTCGTATAAATTGTCGCTTTGCCGCCGAAAGGTATCGAGCGCCGCGCACTCATCTTGCAATTCAGCCAGCGTCGCTTCACGGCAAAACGCATCGAGGGAAAGGTTTCGTATGGCAGGGTCTGATGAGGTGATGATTTCAATGAGTTGGCTCATGTAAAACTCCAAATTATGAAGGGTGAGGGATGAAGGATGAATGCCAAGATTGGTCCAATCTTGAAGATTGGAACAATCTAAAAACCCTACGCCTCTGCACCCAGTTCACGGGTGGCGAGTAGTTCTAGCAGGCGAGAGAGTACGAGGTCACGGTCTTGGCCGCTGAGGGCAAGTGCCATTTGAGCGGTGAGCAAGCCGTATTTCACGCCTACGTCGTAGCGACGGTCGGGCATTTCGAGGGCGAGGTATTGCTCACGTTGTGCCAGTTGGTTAAGCGCCGCGCCCAGCCAGACACCACCCCAATCACCATTTTCTGCTATTTGCTGCTCAAGAATGTCGAAAACGGCCGTTGTCAGCACATGCATCCCAAAAAAACAGAGGTAATGACCGGCACGCAACCCCGGCACAATGAGCTGCTGCTCTGCCTTCGTCGGGGTTGGTTTTTCGATGACTTGCTCAATGCGGTAGAGGTTTTGCTGTTCAGGCAGACGCCGCCCACCGATAGCGCCGTAGTAGGGCAGCAAGTTCTCGCGTGTCGCCTGCACAGCCGACACCGAACAATCGTGCGCTTCTGCCACTTTCACCAACCGCTTCGCACAGCCCGTACCATCCCGGCTGACATACAAATGATCACCGACTAGATGCAGAAATGGCTCGTCGCCCACAAACGGCCGTGCGCAAAAAACGGCATGACCATACCCCAGTGCTTCCGTCTGGTGGACAAAGTGCAAACGACGGGCATGGTCACCAGCAACCTCGGCGTATGCCACCTCATCTCCAGGACGCACGACTATACCAATTTCCTCTACACCCGCTCTCAGCACTTCTTCGATGACGATGCTCAGGACAGATTTTTCCGTGCCATCCCGGTCTATCAATGTTTGCAACGGCAATGTTTGCTGCCCTTTTCCGGCAGCGGTGATGACTGCTTTGTTGATGTTCATTGTTCCCTCCGTGCTCAGTCAATTTCTAAGACGGGGTATTCTAGCACGATTTAGGATTTACGATTTACGATTGGGGGGTGCGGTTTAAAGTTGTGTATGAGACTACAAAA
>JACSSI010000126.1 GCA_014879345.1 Anaerolineae bacterium
ACGCTTGTCTCTATTCATGTTCATAACCAGGAGATGATTATTGAGGCAGCTTTGACGGGGGATGAGGCGCTTGCGTTTCAAGCGATTTTCAACGATCCTTGTACCACAGTAGCACTTGATAAGGCTCGGACAATGTTTCAGGAGATTGGATTCCCTGGAAAATATTAAATGTAAACAAGACAGGAAGGGATAATAGGACATGTATTTGACCCGACATCAAACACCACAAGGATCACGCCTGGCATTAGACGGCGCGTTTTTGCCGCTTCATTTAAATTTGGAAATGCTTTTGGAACTGCCCCGTGCCACAATCATACAGTTGCTGCAGACGCTGCCTACGACCACAAAGGCAGCAGACGAAACGCTCCTGCCGCCAGTAGAAGCAAAGCATGAAGTGTGGGCTAGTGGCGTAACTTACCTGCGCAGTCGTGAGGCGCGGGAGAGCGAGTCTGATGCCAAAGATGTTTATGAAAAGGTATATGATGCTATCCGACCTGAACTTTTCTTTAAATCTATTGGTTGGCGGGTGGTTGGTCATGAAATGCCAATTCGTATTCGTCAAGATAGTTATTGGAATGTGGCTGAACCAGAGCTGACGCTTGTGATAAACGGACATCGAGAAATTGTAGGTTTTTGCATTGGGAATGATGTATCGTCACGAGATATTGAAGGGGCTAATCCATTGTACTTGCCGCAGGCTAAAATTTATAACGGCTCCTGTGCCATCGGCCCCGGTATCGTAATTATTGATCCTGATCGGCTGCGAGATATTGTCATTGAGATGGAGGTTGTGCGGGCAGGTGAGGTGATTTTTTGCGGTGAAACACGTAGCTCGCAGATGAAGCGTTCCCTGGAAGAACTCGTTGACTTTCTGACCAAAGAGATGGACTTTCCTAATGGTGTTTTCCTTATGACAGGCACTGGCATTGTTCCCGCAGATGATTTTTCTCTTCAACCGGCGGATGTGGTGCGGATTTGTATCGGCTCTCAGACGTTGATAAATTCGGTCAGCAACTAAATAGGCGGGATGCAGCCCAGGCTGCGACCTCAATTCGTTTTGGAGTTTTTTTCTATGATACCTGAATCCCATCCTCCCTCTCTTACTTCTATCTTAGGTACGGCACAACATGTTGAAGAAACGCGCTTGCAAGGTCAAGGGTCATCTGGTCAACTGCCTATTACTGAAGAGATGCTGCTCAATGAACCTAGCGGTAATTTGTTTGGACTGACCCAGAATGTGGGGATGGGTTGGAATCCAGAAGAGGTCGGACGCCCTCAATATCTTATTGTAAGTACGCAAGGTGGCTTACGAGATCAAAACGGCCGTCCGATTGCATTAGGCTATCATACAGGTCACTGGGAAATCGAGCTACTGGTTCGCCAAGCTGCTGAAACATTGCGAGAACAGGGCGCATTGCCCTTTGCCGTTTATTGCAGTGATCCCTGTGACGGCCGAACACAAGGCACGAAAGGTATGTTCGACAGTTTGCCTTATCGCAATGATGCCGCGATCACCATGCGCAGGCTGATACGCTCTTTGCCACAGCGGCAGGGCGTCATGGGGGTGGCTACTTGTGATAAGGGTTTACCGGCGATGATGCTGGCTTTGGCTGGCTGCAATGATCTTCCCGGGATAATTGTACCTGGAGGCGTCGCTTTGCCGGCGATTGGGGCTGAGGATGCCGGAACTGTGCAGACGATAGGGGCGCGGTTTGCACATGAGATGATTGACCTGGATTATGCGGCCACAATGGGCTGCCGAGCTTGTGGCTCGCCGGGAGGAGGCTGCCAGTTTCTGGGGACGGCGGCGACGGCACAGGTGGTTGCGGAGGCGTTTGGGCTGACATTGCCGCATAGTGCGCTATGTCCTTCCGGCGAACCGATCTGGTTGGATATGGCGCATCGTTCGGCCCTGGCTCTGCTGCGATTGCAGTCTGAAGCTATACCATTGTCAACGATCTTGAGTGCGCAGGCTCTTGAAAATGCGATGTTTGTGCACGCTGCCTTTGGTGGTTCTACCAATTTGCTACTGCACATTCCAGCAATCGCTCATGCGGCGGGTTTATCTAGCCCTGATGTGGAGGATTGGAAACGAATCAATAAACTGACGCCGCGTTTGGTTGATGCGCTGCCGAATGGGCCGCGAAACCATCCAACGGTGCAGGTATTTATGGCAGGTGGGGTGCCGGAGGTGATGCTTCACCTCCGGGATATGGGCTTGCTTAACCTGGATGTGATGACGGCTACCGGTGAAAAGTTGTCTGCGATTTTAGCGTGGTGGGAGCAGAGTGAGCGCAGACAGAGTGTGAAAAAGTTGCTACAAGAATCGGGAAATGTGGAGCCGGATCATGTCATTATGGCTGCTGATGCCGCCAAACGAGCGGGGCTGACCAGTACTGTTATTTTTCCAACCGGGAATATTGCGCCACAAGGATCAGTTATTAAAGCAACGGCCGTTGATCCTTCCATTGTTGATAAAACAGGTGTGTATCGGCATCGTGGTTCGGTTCGGGTTTTTGTGAATGAACGGGATGCGATTGCTGCGATCAAGGGGATGTCTGAAAATCCGCTGCGACAGGGTGATGTCATGGTGTTGATCGGGGGTGGGCCGTTAGGCACAGGGATGCAAGAGACTTACCAGGTGACTTCAGCTTTGAAATTTACGCACTGGGGCAAATCGGTACCTTTATTAACTGATGCCCGGTTTTCTGGCGTTTCTACTGGCGCTTGTATCGGCCATATCGGGCCAGAAGCTTTGGCGGGCGGCCCGATAGGCAAACTGTGTGACGGTGACGTTGTTGAGATTGTTATTGATCTGCGGAATTTGACTGGCTCTATCAATTTTGTGGGGACGGCGGCAGGGGAATTGTTGACTACTGTTGAAGCGGCTGTTTTGTTGGCAGAACGGCCGTTGCACCCACAGTTACACCAACATCCAAACTTGCCGGATGACACACGACTCTGGGCGGCGCTGCAGAAGGCAAGCGGCGGTGTCTGGGCAGGGTGTATTTATGATGTTGACAAAATCATCGAGGTGATTGATGCTGGCATGTCTGCATTGGCTAGAGAATCTTGACGTTTAGAAATGTTTCAACCTCAACATCCGCCGATACCATTCTCGTTAATGAGATGCCAATTCAAACAATCTAAGAATTACGTTTATCGCTTGTGTCCTTGATCTGGTCAAAAGCAAGACCGCTTCTGTTTACCTCACGTCCTGTATGTTTGCTCACGCCCAACCAGGTAAAAACCTGTCCACCATGCCAACGGGTACGCTTGAAATTCTGTTGGACTTGCACTCCGGTTCGTAGCACTTCCTCTTCATACAAGAAATAAGGCTGTAGGGGTGAATATTCTAAACCATGACGAAGTAATGTGGTCTGAGGTCGGATCTTCTCCGGTTTCTCCTGATCTCCTGGCAATATTCGGGGCATAGCTGCACGTTGCAACTGGACTTCCCTATTATTATTCTCTATGTGAACGGGTACAAAGGGAATCCAATGACCTGGCACTGAATTCATAACTCGATACCGAATGGCTGCTTTTGGATCTGGAGGGTCTGGTGGCGGGGTGATCGCCAATTCTTCTGCTAAACGGTCGGCCAGAAAATTGTAATGCTCATGGGCAGTTTCTGCACCAGCTTTGCTCCAGCCAGTTGATAAAGCGACTTGTTTTTCGATACCCCATACCATATTAGCCATTTCATCCCGTATCAAAGCGACTTGCTCTACTGGTTTGCTTTCCAAAACATTGGTCACAGTTGGCAAAAGCAGCAGACTATTATCGGCGCCTTCTTCATTTTCACCTACACTATTTAAAGTGAACATGCTCCAACGCTGCCAATCGTCGTCTTGCCCTTTACCGGCTGCCTCTACCCAAATTCGCTCGTTGAATACATTGGTGACTGTCATGCCTCGTATTTTGGCAATTGAACCAACTGGCAGTTCAAACGGCAGTAAAAACCAATCGTTGGCGTAAACCAGTCCAAATTCAATCAATAGCAGCTTTGACAGGTCAGTGGTGTCCGGATTGATGTCACCAAAGTTTGTTCGTTTATCCTCAAAGGTCCACCATCGCGTGTGGGGCATGCCATCGAATGTGATTTGAGTGGGAATAAATGATTTGGTATAAGAGGTTTGTGGGTCTGGCGTGTCTTCAGGCAAAGGAGCGTTCAGATCGTCTGCTGCTGGATCAATATCAAAATTATACCAGTCTAAACGGCCGTTATAATATTCCTCAGCCGTCAAAACCTTTTCACCTTCCCCATCTGGTGCAGATACCGCAAACTGGTACTCCAGCCGGTTGGGAATCCAGGCATCCGCCTCATTTGCCGCAGGCAAACAGTAAAGCCGCTCAAACCAGGCGACAAACCGCTCTGCCAGGCCGTCAATAGTCAGTTGATCATTGGCATCGGTAACGGTGGGCACATTATCATAAGCGTGGTTGTTCGCATCTGCCTTGAGGTAGAGATAGAGCTTGCCGCCATCCATTCGCCGCCCGGCAACGGCCGCAAATACGCTCCATGCTTCCGGATGCGCAGCCACTAACACATCATCCTTGTTCGTGGGATCCGGGGCCTCAATGGCATAGGCATCAATGAAATCTTGCACAAACCCGCCCAAGCCTGGAGACAACAGTTTCAACCAATGCCGCCCCATGAGCAAACGCAGGTCTAAGGACATGGGTTGAATGTGATCTGTTGCTTCTCCTTTTGGTGCGACGGTGCGGCTGAAAGAAAACGGCCGTTTTTCAACTTCAACTTCTAGCGGCATTCCTTTCGGGAATGGCTCTGCATCATGACTATCTGGACGGTACTCTTGAAGCATGGTGGTATCCATATGGATTTTGGAAAGCACCGGCGAGCCAGCATCATCTCCTTGATACTCACCCATTTGCCATTGTCGAGAAATCAGCCACAACGCATCACGCACTTCTGCTTTAAGCGCCCGATCAAAATTCAGGGTACGGGGACGTCCCTCCAGCCGGTTCCAAACCGTTGTAGTGGGAAGTGTGCGCTGCACTAATGCTTGTTGAATATCAGTTATAATGAATTTTTGTTCACTCATTGTCGTCCTTTACAAGCATGGCAAAAACCTGATTGTTTGCAGCCAGATTTGCCGATATTGACAGGCCGTACAGGGTAACGGCCGTTACGGTGGCGGGTAAAAAGCGAGCAAAAGATGTGGCATCAACCTGGGCGGGTTCCACGGCTCGTTTACGAGCCATTGCCAGGGTTTCGTGCAGGGTATCAACCAGGTCTTGCCAGCGCCAACTGCCGGAAAATTGGGGCGATGTTGCCAGCAGCATCACCTGAGGTGGTTCTGCATTTGGCCGATCATAATGAAAAGTGATCCCGGTAGTTTCCGCCACGCCTGGAATGACTTCTGTCCATTCATCTATTAACAAGCCGCATTGAGTCAATCCTTTATTAAAACCGGCAGCAGGATAATTAGCGGTATAGAGCAGCCTGTCTCCGTCAATTTCGTAATCTTCAGGAAATGCCAGAGCCAGCCAGGTGTCGTTTTCCTTGTAAGGAAACTGAAGAGGAACGAGCAAGGGTGCATTGGCATCGAAGCCGTCGTGGTCAAACCCCTCGGTCAGCATGATGACCCGTTCCCAATGATGCATTTTTTCACGAACCCGACCCACGCCATACAGCCAGTCATCCACCGGGAAATCGACGTCAGCCTGGCTCAATGCATGATTCAGCAGTTCCGCCCGGTGGTCAAATGCGTTCTGCCATTCACTTCCCTGGGTCTCGTTCAAGGTGAATTCAGGAATTAATTTAAAATCAGTACCGAATAACGCTTTGGCGCCTTCTTGCAGCGCTGCTATTTTGTCTGAGACAACGGCCGTGCCATCATGTGTATCGAGATGAGCTTGTGCTTTGGCTAAACGGCCGTTTACATCCGCAACCAGTCCTGCCGCCAGACCAGCTAAATCCTCTGCAAGTTGAATCATGGCAGATTCATGTGGACTGACAGCAAAGGGTTCAAACACAAAGGTATCAACCGGCAGCAAAGCATTCAGAGCCACACGCAAACCCACCAGGTTATGCGCAGCGGTTAGCAAGGCGGCAAACTGATTGCGCCGCGTTTCAAATGCCACCCGCTTGGTATTGACAAGCAAATCCCGATAGGCTGTTGGTGAGCCTGGCAATGGATTTTCAGCCTGTGTGGTAAGCCATTGTTCGGCCTCAACCAATCGAGCAAAACGCACGTCCGGCAATGTGGCCGGGTCCAGTGCGTTGTAGACTGCAATGGCGCTGTCAAATTGGTTCAAGCGTTCAGTCCAGGCATCAACCAGGGTTTTAACGGCCGTTAATATTCCTGAGTAAATCGTGGCGCGTCGTTGATAGATAAATCCCCAGCCCGTTTGGGGTACGCCCGCTCGACTGGCCCGTTCTAGCAAAGTCACCAGGCCATCACAAAAACCATCGAGACCTGTCAAAATATCTTCGCGCTTGTTATCAAGATCATCCAGCAATGTTTGCAAATTTGTCTGGTAAGTGCTTACGTCATCACGCAGCGTGGTCAACCTGGTCTGCGCTGAGACAATACGCTGCCGATCCAGCAAGAAGGTCTGGTCTTCACTCTCACGCGCTTCCATCTGTAAGCGAACATCGCTTGGCTTGAGCGGTCTTGAGGCCAGCAATAGCTGCCGCAAACTGGCGATCAGGGGCATACACTCAAAAAAGGTGATGGTTCCGCCCGTTTTCTGGGTGTAGGCAATTTTTACTTCAGCGTCCGGGCGTGGATTGGTGACTGACAGGGCGTGGCGCATCACGCGGTCATCCAGTTCAGCCATAGCAGGTTGGGCTTCATTGGTCAGAATGTAAAGCAAGTCGATGGGCTGCAACCCCAGATTGGCCTGAGAAACGGGAACGGCCGTTTCCACAAGGCTGACGGGATCCACCACCGTAGCGGTGCAGCTCACTTCATGCGGCGCCGGTAACACCGCTGCCAGCCAATGATTCAGCGCCGGTTCTGCTTCGCCGCGCGGCGTTTGCGCCACACCACCTACCGGACTAAGCGCTGGATTCAGCCCACTTTGTAAATGAATACCAATGCGATGGGTGAGGGTGATACCGCTGCGGGGCGTTTGAATAACATCCGGGATGGGCGGAAAATTGCCTTTGCTATAGGTATCTAGCGTTCCCGCTGCCCGATCATAATTACCCATAACAGCTTGATGAACGCTTTCCGCAATAGCCACATCAGCCACCACGTCATGCGTATCCAGCATACGTTTCACTTCAGCATTAATAGCATTTCTTTGCGATTGGGAAGCGGGTGGCAGCGGTTTACCAAATGGGTAGGTTTCGTTCCCCGATTTACGCATGTGCTCAATCAGTTTCAAACCGTCCATCACGTTACGCGCTTCCAAAGCCTGGATGCTGGCATCGTCTGGTGGTTCTGTTGATTTTAACTGTTTGGCATGAAGCGGGAACTCCCTGCGCATGTCGTAGATGAACTCATCCACTTCTGCCTCATTATGACGATCATGCAATCCCCGCTCAAACTGATAACCCAACAACGCCCCTAAACTTTGCCCCGCTCGAATCCCCTCAATGGTGCTAATGGCTCGGCGCACCCGCTCCGATGAGAGATTAACAGCCAGCGTCTCAGCATTATCTTTTGTGGCATCAGAGATATACCCATTCCGCAGCACAGCGGCCGTAACCGCATGATTGAGTGAAGGGGCATGAATATAGCCACCATTGGTGGGGTCTTTCATGAGGGGTGGCAGCTCTGGATCATTATTGAAAATGAGCGCCAGTTCTTCATCCAATGTAACCGGGGTAAGGTTTTTGTTTTCCGGACGCAAATCTTCCAGCCAGCCGTATGCGCCGACATACAAGCCTCGGCGAACGCTGTCACCTTCTACCAACCCTTGCCGAGAATAGCGCATGAGTGACAACTGGTAGTTTAGCAAGCCCAATTCCCAGGCATCAAGCCGGTAGGCGCAGGTGTCGATATGTTCCGCAAACAGGCGTTCCAAACGCGCTGTAGGCACATCTTTCAGCCGTTCCAGGGCAGCCACCTGTTCCTTAAGTTCGGCGGTGGCAAAGGCTTGTTCACCTGCTGGTTCTGGAGATGTTATGAGCCGGGTAATGTGATCAGCGACAAGCATATTGTCACTACCGGTAATTTCTACCTGGGGGGTGTAGAGTTGGGAAAAACGGCTTTCACTATTTTCAGCCTTTTCCTTAACATGGATGAATGCTGGTTCGTGCCGTAATGTTTGTACCTGTTCAATATTGAGTAAATTTGCAAATTCATGCAGGCGAATGCTTGTTATCCAATAAGATTGCATCAAAGAATAACGCATCATGATGTAAAGAAGTGCGTTGGGTCGGACGTTGTCTGCAAAGCCCTCCTGACGACGAAGGGTCTCCAGCGAAGTGTTGGCTGCATCAATGAGCCATTTAAGATAATTGCGGCCATCGTCAGTGTAGGCTCGAATCAATTCTGTTTCAGAAAGTGGCCGGTCGTCTATAACAGGGCCTTTTAAGAGATGTTGGTTGGAGAGGAAGAAGCGTTCCAGAATATCAGGTGTTTCTTCGCCGGAATAGCCGAAGTCTGTCAGCAAATCCAACCCGCTTTTCACATAAGCCCCGGCGATGATGGCAGCCAGAAATTTTCCACCCAAACCAAAGATGTTCATCATATTGTAAAGGTGGGTCAGGCTTTCAGCGTATCGTTGATGGTACTCCACGGAAGTGGCATGGAGACCCAGCACGTCCAGCAAAAGTTCGTGGGGATCTGCTACCCCGGATTTGCCGACAAAGGCGACGTTATTCGCCATTTTGCCCCACTCGCCATCCATCTTGCGCAGGATCTGATAGAGCTTAAACAAATGAGGCGAATTGGCTTCGGCCATGAAAGCAGCCGGAGCTTCGTCAGCGGCAATCCGGCGCGGCGCCAGCCAACCCATCCGGGAAAAGACGGTGGTGGGCAAAATGCCATACGGCTGCTTGCCAATCCGTATGGCGGGCAAGGTGCCTCGACCGCTGACAAAGTTTGTGAAGTAGAGTCTGGTAAAATTCACGTCTTCGGGCGAAAAGATGGGCGTCATCATGGTATCCATCATGTAGCCCATCGTGCCGCTCCATAAGGCAATGTTCATGGCGCGGGCTTCAAGCTGGTCGGTGCCGTTGCTCCCTTTAATTTTGCTGATAACGGCCGTTTCCAATCCCAAATAATCCGCCAACCACTGCCCGTCCCGGCGCAGCATGGGATCTGCTTCTGGGGTAAACAGCACGTCATTCTTGAAATAATCCGCAAAGGTGTCATCTGCATCCTCGGCCTGACTGAAGGCAGCACCTTCCTTTTCTGTGTTGTTTGTTGGTGTACCCTGTGGCAGCAGACTGATACCGGTTAGGCTGTAATGGTGATGCTCAAACAAGGTCTCTACCAGTTCTTTGCCGCCTTGTTCGTCTGCACTCAGGCGCACTCCTAAAACCAGAATCCTGTCAAACCCACGGCTGGCCTGGGTTGGCGTGAGGTCTATTTTAAACCCCATGCCCTGCGCCACAGCCTGTTCAAAATCGAACATCCACTTGATTTCATCAGGAATGTGCAGGTCGCCATCCTCCAGACGAAATTGTTTTTCTTCTGGTGCAGTCGGGTCTGGACCAACAATGAGCGGTGATGAAATAGGACGGCCAAGATGCTCGATAACGGCCGTTTCCCCTGTATACGCAATAAACACCAACCGATCCGGCAGCACGTTCACCTTGGGTGCTTGAGACCAGGACTGCGCCTTGCTGTCAACGGTGTCCGGTGGTGGAAAATCAAGAAAGGCCACAACCACATTCACGTCAGCTTTGGTATCGGGTGGAACAG
>JACSSI010001222.1 GCA_014879345.1 Anaerolineae bacterium
TTCAATACAAATCGAATATTCCCCGGCGTTGCACCGTTTCGCGCCAATTTCCAGTTCCACCGGCGACATACGGCAATATTCCGTCGGCGTATACCACAGGAACTTCATCCCTTTTTCGGCAGCGTGGTCACGCACCCGTATCAACAAAGGCGGCATTTCTTCTTCGGTGAGCGCATTGGGATCGGCGAAACCACCGCCACTGTAGATCATGCCGTTCATGGCAAAGGTGCGGATACCCAGGTCGTAGAGGAAATCGATAATCTCTTCGACGTGATCCATGTTGCGCCGCATCAGGGTGGTGTTGGTGATGGTATGCACGCGGCTGGCGACGGCATTTTCGATGCCGCGCACCGTCTGGTGAAACGAGCGCACGTTCATCACCGCGTCATGCACCTCTGGGCGATTGGAGCCGAGCGTGATTTGCACATGATTGAGGCCAGAAGCGGCCAATTCGTCCATAAAAGGTTGGTGCGCCATGCGACGGCCGTTTGAATTCAAGCCCACCACATGTCCCAAACTATCGGCGTAGCGGATAAGCTCAGGTAAATCGGGGTTGAGCGTGGCTTCGCCGCCCGTGAAAATGAGATGTGGCACACCCTGCGCGTTCAAGCGGTCGATGACCCGTTTCCAATCATTGGCCGTCAACGAGGCCATGTCGAAGCGGTCAGGTTCGTTGTAGCAGTGGTTGCACGAGTTGTTGCAGCCGTAAGTGACGGCTAAATCAGCTTTGTAGGGGGCGTTGGCGCGATGGCTGAAGAGGGCAGTCGTTTGCAGCGTGTTGGGCTGCAAATCGTTGACGGCACAGGTGGGACAGCCCGTTTCTGGCTCACGGAAAGCCTGCACCATTGTGTAAATTTGCGCCAGTTCTGTTTGCATTTGGGGGCGGTCATGGGCATGGAAGCGCCGCCTGAGATTGGCGTCGGCCTGGGTTTGAGGAATATCACACAGCGCAAAAAAGGCCATCTCAGCGGCCGTAGGATTGAGATGCACCACATCGGTCACATCCACAAACAGCACGCCAGACCTATCATCCTCTAGTCGGAAATGGATACGTTTTTGACCGCCGTTCAGGGGAATGTCGAAGGTGTGTAAGCCAGGTGTGGGGCTGGGTAATTCTGAAAATGCAGCGCGGAAGCTCCCCAGGTCCCGCCGTAATCCATGCCATAGACGGTTGCCGAGGTCTATGCCTACCATGAAAAGCCATCCAGCGTTGCAATAAAACGATTTTCGGGGATATGAAAGCTATTTACCATTTCGGTTTCTCCTCAAATTGATAGCTGGCTCCGCAAAACTCACAATTGACAAAAATGGCTCCGGCTTCGACATTGATGGATTTATCGCTCAGGGGGGCGTCACAGTTTTGGCAGCGGATTTGCTCCAGATTTACGTCACCACTGAGATCGATTTTTTGCACGACGGTGGTTTGATTCTGCTGAGGACGCATCCGTGCAATATAGACAAACGCACCAGCAGCGATGAGCAAGATGATGCCAAAACCAATGCGCATAAACTGTCCCTGTGACCCGACAAGGAAGACAAAGCCAAAAAAGGCGAGGGCTGCTGCAATAAGATAG
>JACSSI010001223.1 GCA_014879345.1 Anaerolineae bacterium
CAATCAGCCGCTCAAACGCCACCCTGTATGGTGAATGAGCGTTTTGGCCGATAGTATGCCGTATTTGGGCGATAATTTCGCTTCTTGGCAATGCCAGTCGCTGACGATCAAACACCCAACGCACCCGCTTTGGGCTGGTGTAGAGGGCGTGGTTTCGCCTGAATTGCTGGCGTATGGCCGTTGCATGTAATCTGGCCCATGGCTTCAATTGATACCGCATCCCACCGTGTACTAAGTCCGTAGCTGGAATAGAATAACCGTCCGGAGCAAAAGCCAGCGTGCGTTCAAAACTCAATCGTCGGGCAAAGTCAGGGTCACGGTCGGCCAACTGGTGAGCCAGGCGCATGGCTAGATGTGCGCTATTGCGTAAATATGGCCCGGAAAAGTAGTCACGCACAACCCAATCAAAGCCGGGTACACCATAAAAACGATTGACAAAGTGGCGTTGCTGTCCTCCCCCTCGTGCCAGCCGATCTGCCCAAATGCCGATGAGCAGATGACGACGACGCAAAGCAGCTTTGGCCGGAGCAGAAAAATTGACTCGTAACGGCCGTTCAATCGTAGGGAGGTCATCAACTATCGGCCAACCATCATACCCTGGCAAATAGCCATAACGACGGTGCCAATAGAAACGTGACCGAGGACGCCAGATGGGTCGAGATGGCCGCCGACGCCCCCATACACCAGGGGAGATAACCGGTCGTGGCCGCAAATGACGACGACGCAGCCGAGCAACCGGGCTGCGCCGAGAACGAAAGTTATATCGTCTCCTGCTCATCGTCTTACTCCTTCTAACCTTCCCATTTTCCGGGGAACTGCAATGGGGATATTGCCATTTGTAGGAAGAGGTGGCAGCAGTCGCCGTATATTTCCCCCTAGAATCAACGCTTCAGCCTTTGCTGGCAAGTGTAGCAATCGGATTTTCGCCAATTCCACGCCAGGATGCAGCCACGGCCCATCGGAGCCAAACAGCAGCTTGTGCGCTCCAGCGCGTTTCACCGCCTGCACCAGATAATCAAACCGCTGCACACCAGATGAATCGGCGTAGACGTTTGGGTAACGCACAAGCTGGTCCACCACCTGCTGGTGGGCACGCCAATCACCCGCAAAGCTACCCAGGTGCGGAATAATGAAGTTCACATCCGGAAATTGTGGCGCCAGCATATCCACCACATGCGCCTCGCCGATCACGTCAGCCAGCAGCGGCAAGCGGAAAGCGCGGGCGGCTTCGCACACTTCGCGGGTGGGAAGGGCGTCACTGCCGTGTACCTTGATGCCCCGAAAACCCCATTCCCTGACTGCCTGTTCTACCATCGACAGGATTCGACCCGCGTCACGGGTTGGGTGGATGAAAGCAAAACCAATCAACCGACCCGGGTAACGGGCCACGATGTCCGCTACCTGTTCATTTGCCTGGGCATAGTCACTGTGGAATGGGGCAAAAGCTACCGTCTTATCAATCCCGGCGGCGCGTGCCCGGCGCAAATAAGGCTCGATGGGCGCATCGGTATTCCAGGGAGCGGTCATCAAGTCTCCCTGGCCGGCATGGCAATGGCAATCAACAATCATCAGG
>JACSSI010001224.1 GCA_014879345.1 Anaerolineae bacterium
CCAATACGAATTGGCATTAAATTTGAGGAGACTTTTGTAGTCTCATACACAACTTTAAACCGCACCCAGAGTAAACTTTACGATTGACACCATTTAATTCAATACTTAAAATAACAGTCTAGCTCATTTCCATTTCAACTTGCAGAGACAAACAGAAACCTTATGCCACCACAAATCAGCAGCACCCAAAAGTTGCGTTACTTTAATCAATACCGCATTTTGAAAACATTATATTTCAACGAACCCCTGAGTCGGCAAGAACTGAGCCGTGAAACAAACCTCAGTGTGGCTACTATCACCAATCTCATTACAACATGGCTAGATCGTGGCGTCATCCTCGAATCTGGCACCGTGCAATCGAAAGGAGGGCGTCCCCGGGTGATGCTCACGCTGAACAGAGCATACGGTGCCTTTGTGGGCATTGACCTGGGTGAAACCCATATCCGCTTTGAATTATTTGATTTGAAGATGAATTCGCAGCAATCGATCATGGTTTGGTTGACTAACGGTGATACGCAGCCCACAGATGTCGTTGCCAAGATAGTGGCTGGGTATCGGGAATTGTTGCAAACGGCCGTTTTTCCTGAAGAAAAAGTGATAGGCATTGGCATCGGTGTACCCGGTGTGGTCGAAAGAGAAGGTGGCATCTCTATTTTTGCGCCGAACTGGGGCTGGCACAATGTCTCGCTTCTGACAAAGCTCAAAGAGGCAATTTCCGCACCCATCATCATCGACAATGGCGCTAAAGCGATGGGATTGGCAGAAATGTGGTTCGGCGGCAAACCCAACAATGAGCATCTCATCGCGTTGTTATTGGGAACGGGCGTCGGCACAGCCATTATCAGTGAAGGAGAAATACAGCGGGGCGTGACCAATAGTGCTGGTGAATTTGGACATACGACGCTGGATATAAACGGCCGTTCCTGTCGGTGTGGCGGTCAAGGCTGTATAGAAACCTACGTGGGTGCCCCCGGCATCATCCAGACCTTGCAAACCATCAACCCCGAAAGTCCCCTCTTGCACGGCACTAGCCAGCTTGACATAATCGCCGCCATTGCCACTGCCGCCGAAGAAAAGGATGAAACCGCCCGCATCGTCTTACAACAGACCGCAAACTATCTCGGCGCAGGCATTGCCAACCTCATCAATCTATACAACCCACAAACGATTGTATTAAGCGGCTGGTTGGGCAACCAACTCGGCCCCTTTTTCCTGGAACTGCTCCCTCCGTTGATTGAAAAATACGCCCTGCCCCAACCGGGTGCTATTACCCACATAAAAGTCAGCAGTTTGGGTGATAACAGCATTGCTATGGGCGCTGCCAGTCTGATTTTAGAAGATTTCCTGCACGGCACACGCACGTCATGGCGCTTAAGTAGCGGCGTTGTTAGCTTAATCCCCCAATAACACGCATGGGTGATGCACCAGATTACAAAAGTCTGTCAGACTTTTGTAATCTCCCGTTTGGTTCTTGACGTTAGTTAATTTAAGTCTTAAAATAAGATAGATTCTTATCCATTCACAAGGGAAACAACCATGCACACAACCACAACACGGGAAGAACACCTACT
>JACSSI010001225.1 GCA_014879345.1 Anaerolineae bacterium
GGCAAAGTGGAAAAGATAAAACTGAAAGAAAAATACGTAAATGGTGATTAACTATACACGTAGCCGTAGCCTGAGCTTGTCGAAGGCGAAGGCGAAGGCGGGTCTCGCAAACCGCTTTGGCTTCGACAGGCTCAGCCGCCGCTACACTTCGTGAAGGTGAAATTATGCCAACTGTAACCGCCAATAACATCAACATATATTACGAAAGCAACGGTTCTGGTGAGCCACTCGTGCTCATTTCTGGCCTGGGCTACAACATGTGGCAATGGCACAAGATGGTGCCTGGGTTGGCCGAATCATTCCAGGTGATTACGCTAGACAATCGCGGCGTGGGGCAGACAGATAAACCAGAAGGGCCGTACAGCGCGGCGTTGTTGGCCGCCGATACCGCCGCCTTACTCACCGCCCTCGGCATCCCCAAAGCCCACATCATGGGCCACAGCATGGGCGGTTTTATCGCTCAGGAAATGGCACTTAGCTACCCCGATAAGGTCGATAAACTGATTCTAGCCTCGACCAATTTCGGCGGCCCCCACCACCTGCCCATCACCCCAGAAGCGATGGCTGTGCTTGGCGACACCACCAGCGACCCCGTCACCCGCTTCAAAAATGGACTGGCTGTCAGCACAGCGCCCGGCTGGTCAGAAAATAATGAGGCGATGATTGCCGACTGGTTAACCTGGCGCATGGCGAATCTCGTTGATCCGGTTGCGTATCAGGCACAAATGGCAATCGGCCTCAGTTTGCTTTCTGAAGAAGCCTGTTTTGAAAACAGGCTGCCCGACGTGCAAGCCGAAACGCTCATTCTTTTTGGCGAATATGACAAAGTGGTGCCACCGGGCAATGCTGAATTATTGGCCGCCAAAATCCCGAATAGTTCCATTCATTTCTTGCCTGACGCGGGGCATTTCTTCCCCATGGAAACACCAGAGGCAGCAAATGAAGCGGTTGTGGCGTTTTTAAATGAATAAAACAAGGAGTAGACGATGAGCAAACGAAAATTAGCAAGAGGCGTGGCCGTTGTCGGCGCAGGGATGAGCCAGTTTGGCGCGTTCCCTGGGAAAACGACGCGCGACCTCTTTGTGGAAGCATTTCAAGATATGCGGGCATCGGTCGATAAAGGGCTGGAACCCAACGATATTGAAGCGTTATATATCGGCAATTACAGCAGCGAACTATTTGAAGGGCAGGGTCACACCGCGCCCATCATGGCCGACTGGGTGGGGCTGACGCCGCGTCCCGCCACCCGCATTGAAGACGCCTGCGCCAGTTCCGGCGTAGCTTTGCGCCAGGGTTTGCTGGCAATTGCCTCGGGCGCGTATGACGTGGTACTGGTCGGCGGCATTGAGAAGATGAACAACCTGCCCATCGCCGAAGTGACGGAAGCGCTGGCAACGGCCGGTGACATGTTGTATGAAATCCCGGCCGGATTCACCTTCCCCGGTTTTTATGCCACGATGGCAACGGCTTACATGCACCGATACGGGGCTGTGCCGGAAGCCCTCATGCAAGTCGCCAAGAAGAATCACGACAATGGCGCGTTGAACCCCAAAGCCCAGTTCAACAGCAC
>JACSSI010001226.1 GCA_014879345.1 Anaerolineae bacterium
GGCCGTTGGCTGCGGCGCAGTAACCGGAGAACTGGTGGCTGTGGGTGTCTCGGTTTGGGCGTGAGCGAACGAAGCGGTGCTAAAAATCAGCACCAACAATAAACCTACAAAATAAAAACGAAAAAAGGGTAATTTGCTCATAAATTCTCTCTTCTACTGGCGTAATGTATAAATCTGCGCTTCCTACGCACTACGCAATACGCACTACGCAATACGCACTACGCACTACGGTCTACGCTAATAGTCGTGGCTGTTTCATAATCGGCTTCGGTCACGATACGGCCGTCGAGCATGAAAACGCGATGGGTGGCATACGCTTGCATACGCGGATCATGGCTGACGACAAGAACGGTACGGCCGTTTTGGTGCAAATCGGCCAGTAACTGCATGATGGCATGTCCACTGGCTGTGTCCAAATTGCCAGTCGGTTCGTCGGCCAAAATAAGCTGGGGATTGTTGACCAGCGCCCGTGCCACGGCCACGCGCTGCTGCTGTCCGCCGGACAATTCCCCCGGCTTATGGTTATAACGGTCGCCCAGGCCAACGCGCTTGAGCAGTTCATGGGCAATGGCGTGGCGGCGACGGCGGGAAACGTGGGCAAAGCGCATGGGATAGGCCACGTTTTCCAGGGCGGTCAGACTGGAGATGAGGTTGAAGGATTGGAAGATAAAGCCGATGGTGCGCTGCCGGTACACAGCCAGGGCATTTTCATCCATCGCTTCTAGCGATTGCCCGTTTACATGAATTTGGCCGCTGGTGGGGCGATCCAACCCGCCCAGCAAGTAGAGCAGCGTGCTTTTACCAGAACCGGATGGCCCCATCACGCTGTAAAAAGTATTGGCCGCCACTGTCAAATCGACGCTATCCAGCGCATGGACTTTTTGACGGCCCATCTGAAAGGTCTTGCGTAGCTCGTGGATGGTGATGAGGTCTGAGGTGGACATGAGTTTGGGAGATTAGAGATTAAAGATTGAAGATTGTGCTACTTTAATCTCCAATCTTTAATCTTCAATCTTCATCACCTAGAAGAACGGCCGGACAACCGTGAGACCGCTGAACTGGGCAGCGATGACAGCTGGCAGCGCCCGCAGCAAGGCAAAGACGATGACGGTAAGCAGTACCACGCCCCACGCCTTGGCGCGGCTGATGTTTTCGGCGGCGCGGACGCCGATGAGCAGGAGTACAATGTGCCACAGTTGATAAATATCCACCGAACTGAGCAGGGAAGCGAGGTAGATGCTGAGATTACCGCCATCGCTTACGACAAAGCCGGAAACGCCCAGCGCGGTAAGCGGTTGACCACTCAGCCACATCGCTACAATGCGTACCACATCCCGAATGGCAAAGGGCAGCAATGTCCAGGCCACGACGTTGAGTATTTGGCGGCTGCTGCCGCGTCCGCCCATGAGGGTGAGTCCCAGATGGATGACCCAGCCTAAAATCAACCAGCCCAGATAGACACCGATGATGGTGACGACGGCCGGTAACAGGTAGGTGAACACGGGGCCACTGGTGGCGGCCATCGCTTGTTGGAGCTGTGCTTGTTGCTCAGGGGTGTAATATTCAAAG
>JACSSI010001227.1 GCA_014879345.1 Anaerolineae bacterium
TTAGAGGGGCCAGATGGCATGAATACCGAATATGCCCAAATCGCCATCATCTTTGAAGACGGCTCCATGCTGTTTGGCAATATGGATGAAGAAGAGGTTCCAAGCTATGTCTGCTTTGCCTCGCCTTCTCAAGCCGCCTATACCATTGAAGGGGGAACGGGTCGCTTTGAAGGAGCAGGTGGGAACATTGTTTTTGAGTTAATCACCTATGCCTTCGGAGAAGGATTAGTTATTGCCGAAACGGGACATGGCACTGGGCAAATCACGCTTCCTTAATAACGAAAGTCACGACAAATGATAAGTAAGCGTTTACAAATAAAACAGTGTTCAAGAAACGCTTACGCTCTAGCTGGGCGTTTTCAAAACCGCTAATTTAAAAACGCCCAGCGACCACCCCTTTCTATATAACGCAGCTATAACGGAATCATCACGCCACGTTGGCATAATACAAGCAGATCATAAAGCACCAAAGCCCACATCCTACCCCATAAATTTATAGGAGGCTGACCATGACTCACAAACATTCTATCCATGAACACGAGATAGCAGAACGGGGCTTATTTACAAACCTTAACCCCACCGTGCTTGTCATCACTGTCATCGGTTTGCTACTGTTAGGGGCGATTATTTTGGCATACATGTGGCCGTTAGCGGATGCGCCCCTGGAAATCAGTACCGAACCCGCCGTTGCCTATACCAATGCTTTGGAAATGCAGTATGCCGAACCCTGGTTAGCGGTGCAGAATAATTGGAAAACGGCCGTTGTCTACACCAATGCCCTGGAAATGCAATATGCCGAACCCTGGCTTGCTGCCCCAAAAGTTGCAACCACTTTAGCCAGTTATGGCAATGCCCTGGAAATGCAGTATGCCGAACCCTGGTTAGCGATGCAGAATAGTCCGGCAAATTTAGTTGCGTACAATAATGCATTAGAGATGTTTTATGCCAACATCTGGCGGCACGATTCACAATTCAACCTCTGCCACAGCCGTATGGATTACGCCTACGCTTGCCGGTATGGAAGATGGATACCTGAAAAATAAATGTAAGCGTTCCGGTGCGACGCACTTTTGGGGACTGACTGTAAGTGAGGGCAGACCTCCGAGGTTGGCGACGATGGTCGCTTAAAACCTCGGAGGTCTTTTCTGCGTGTCATTCTATAGTTGCGAGAAGCTGGGTGATGATAGCTTGCTGGTTTAGCTGTGCGCCATCGTGGAGCAGCGCGGCCAATGACACCTCATCTAACTTGGTAGCTAACGCTTGATGGAGCGGTTCTACAAGAAAGTGGACGGAGGGTGCGGGCAGCTGATTTTGTGCTTGCACATAGCCAAGCAGTCGCGCCGCATTTTCTGTGTCTTCCTGACTGTTATAGAGCGTGGCGAAATCCAGGAGAACCTCGACGAACATATCGACTTGAGACTGGCGCGTATCTTCCAATGCTTGCAAAAATTCAAGATGCGCGGCTTTTAGATTACCCTGTTGCAAGTAAACGCGCCCTGATAACTGTCGCCACTGTATCTGCTCTTTGCTATCGTGGCGTTGCTCGATGAGGGGGCGGGCATCTTGGAG
>JACSSI010001228.1 GCA_014879345.1 Anaerolineae bacterium
CGGAAGATGAGGTGACTGCCCCGCAATGGCCGAATCTTGCTTTCGCCACCAACGTCTCCCCGCAGCTTGTCGGCCCACGCGCCGGTCGCATTGATGACGACACGCGCATGGACTTCGGTCGTTTGCCCACTGGTTTCATCGTGGAGGATGAGGCCGTTGACCTGCCCGTTTGCATCTTTTAGCAGAGTTTGAGCGCTGACATAGTTAACGGCCGTTGCCCCATCCCCAATCGCTTCCTGAATCACCCGCAAAACGAGGCGAGCATCGTCTGTTTGCGCGTCGCCGTAGCGGAAGCCGCCCTTGAGACCTTCTGTGGAGAGACGAGGCGCCAGCATCTGGAAATCGCGGGGACTATAATATTTGTAGCTCCATTGCAGCGCCAGCAAATCATAAATCGTGAGGCCAGCGCCAAACACGAGCCGCCCCGTTTTGTCGTCTTTATAGGTTGCCAGCAGGAAGCCGAGCGGGTCGATGAGACCGGGCCCTTCATCGAGCAAATGTTCCCGTTCCAACACCGAGGCGCGGGTTAACCCCAGTTTGCCTTCCTTGAGATAGCGTAAACCGCCATGCACCAGCTTGGAGGAGCGACTGGACGTGCCCCAGGCAAAATCTTTCTGCTCGACCAGCAGCGCCTTCAAGCCCAGCCGTGCCGCCTCGCGCAAAATGCCCGCCCCCGTAATCCCGCCGCCAATGACGATAATGTCCCAGGGCTGGTCGATGGTTTGCCAGATTTGTGTGCGTGTGTTTGTAAACATTGTGTTTTCCATTTACGATTTTAGATTTTGGATTGACGATTTGTTTGCTGGCCTAGACCAATCGTCAATCTAAAATCGTCAATCGTTAATCAACTTTCCCGGATTCATCATCCCCTCTGGATCAAACCGCCGTGCCACGTCATGCAAAACGGCCGTTCCCAGTTCTCCTTTTTCGGCGGGCAGATAGGGGGCGTGGTCAGTGCCGACGCCGTGTTGGTGGCTGATGGTGCCGCCGTTGGCGACGATGGCGGCAGAGGCGGCATCTTTGAGCGTGCGCCAGCGGGCCAGGGTATCGTCGGGATCGGCGGCGAGGCGGAAGAGGTAGGTGGTGTAGATGCTCGCGCCCGTGGGATACATGTGGGAGAGATGGGTGAAAACGTGTACCCGCTCCCCCCATTCCGCCAGACCCGGGCGGAGAGCCACTTCGATGGCGGCCAGGGTTTTGTCGATTTTGTGCCAGGAAACGGCCGTTTCCAACGTATCAATCGCGTACCCCATCTCCCACAGCGTATTGCGCAGGTAAGGCGTGCGGAAGCGTCCCTTTGCCCACTGCTTGCCAAACTGCTGCCCCGCCACATCCACGCCTTTGTACTGCCTGGCGATGTCGAGCGCCGCTTTCCGTGCCATCTTGACCAGCGCTTTGCTGCCCGTCACCCCAAACAGGAGCATACATTTGTCGTCTTTCACGCCGCGCACGCTGAGTACCGTTTCCATGCCGCCGATGAGCCGTTCATGTCCCGCCAGCGCCAGGGTGGTGGTGGTTTCGATGGCGGTGCTGAGGCGCAGCATCGAGAGGGGGATGCGGGATTGGAC
>JACSSI010000127.1 GCA_014879345.1 Anaerolineae bacterium
CTGTCAGGTTTGGCCTGGTTAGATATTTATCTCTCGAGTAAACCTGACAGGTCTGGCTGAGTAGTTACATTATTAATCTTCTTGAGTCACATACCAATCCCAGAAATGTTTTACGCCCTCAGCCACACTTACCTTTGGATTATAATCGAGTAATTGACGAGCCTTGGTAATGTCTGCTTGATTGAGGACAAAATCAGCGGCTGGTTTGGGCTTGCTGATGAGATTCGCTTTTTTACCGGCGAGTTGTTCGATCATTTCTACAAAGTCGCGCAGCAAAGTGGGTTCACCCCGGCCAATATTGATAATTTCGTAGCCTAACGGCCGTTCAACAGCAGCAACCACACCATCAGTAATATCATCCACATAAGTCCAGTCACGGTACATTTGACCGCCTTCATACAAGGGCACCTGGATGCCTTTGGTGATGCTATCGGCCAGCAGATAAGCCATCATGTCTGGCCGCCCGGAAGGGCCGTAGACGGTGAAAAAGCGCAGCACGGTAAAGTTAAAGTTGAACAGGTGATGATAGGAGTAACCTAGCATCTCGGCGGCTCGTTTGGCGGCGGCGTAGGGTTGCAGCGGGCGGTCGCAGTTGTCTGTTTCTACAAATGGAACCACTTTTGTATTGCCGTAAACGGAAGAAGTGGAAGCGAAGACGAAGTTTTTGACATCGTTGGCACGGGCCGCATCCATCAAATGCTGGGTGGCATTGAGATCCACTTCCACATACAACGCTGGATATTTGACGGCGTTACGAACCCCCGCTAAAGCAGCCAGATGGGCAACGGCGTCAAATTTTTCTTCTGCAAACAGGCTGAAGATGGCTTCGCGGTTACGGATGTCTTCTTCGATCATTTTGAAATTGGGAAAGGGGGCTAACTCTTGGGCGCGGCGGCGTTTTCTGGCAGAATCGTAGACAATATCGTTGAAGTTGTCCAAGCCCACGACTTCAACACCACGAGATGCGAATTTTTTTGCGAGATGGCTGCCGATAAAACCAGCAGCTCCAGTAACTAGAACTTTCATGAATTATTCTCCGTGTTTTTGATGCAGAGGACAGAAAAAATCTGCGTTTTAGAGCGGTCAGAGACGATAGTGTATGTCAATTTGGGGCAGTGGGAAAATAGGATGTGCGGGTGATTGGCCTACGAATAGGGAACGGCCGTTTCCATTTCTGTCGCGCAAATATCCTGAATCATCAATTGTAACGTCCGCCGTCCGCGCCACTCATTTACATTGATCGTGTAAACGATGTCGATGTATTGCGGCAGGTGGTTGGCCCAGGCACCCTGCCGGAAAGCGATGGCTGCCATCTCCTGATAATGATCATCTTGTTTGCCCCCACTGACGAACATTTGCAGATGTGTGCCATCTTGCCCCACAAGGCGGTGGCTGCGCACTTCCACATTGCGACTCATAAAAACAGGTGTCGGATTGGCGTAACCTGTCGGTTCTAACGGTTCCAAACTCTCGTACAATGCCCAGTCAATATCAGTTAAATCAATTTGGGCGTCGACGGTGATGGTCGGATGCAGTTCTAGCCCGCTAAGTTTTTCTTCAGCAATCGCCGTGATGGTGGCGATAAACTCGTCCAAATTTTCATTGGTCACAGTAAAACCAGCAGCCTGGGCATGGCCGCCGTGGCGCACCAGCAAATCGGCCACTTCATCCAGCGCTTCTGTGATGTGGAATTCAGGGATGGAGCGACAAGAGCCTCTGCTCTCCTCTTCCCCTTTTTCAATGACAATGGCGGGGCGGTAATGGGTGTCTGCCAGGCGGCTGGCAACCAGCCCGACGACGCCAGATATAAAATCAGTATCAGCCGCGATGAGGATGGGCGCATCAGGCGTTACCATTGCCTCAGCTTTGGCGCTCAAATCGGCGGTGATGCGCTGCCGTTCACGGTTAAGCTGATCCAAACGAGAGGCATATTGATCTGCCTGGATGGTGTTGTTGACAGCGAGCAGACGGGCGGCGTCATACGCATGTGCCAGCCGACCAGCGGCGTTAATGCGTGGCCCCAAGCCAAAGGCTATGGATTCAGCCGACATCTGCCCTGGCGTTAACCGCGCTATGCGAGACAGGGACATGACACCAGGACGGCGGGCGTTGTTGAGTACCGTTAAGCCTTCGGCGACTAGCAGGCGGTTTTCGCCCAGCAGAGGAGCCAGGTCAGCCACGGTGCCGATGGCGACTAAATCGAGCAGGTCTGCCAGGTCAAAGGCGACGCGCTCTGGCATGGTTTGGCACAGGGCTTGTGCCAGTTTGTAGGCGATGCCTACTCCTGCCAGCATGGTTTCCGGGTATGTGGATTCGGGGCGTTTGGGATTGATAACGGCCGTTGCCGGTGGCAGTTCCGGTCCCAAACTGTGATGGTCTGTGATGATCATGTCTAGCCCAATCTCATTGGCGTGAACCACTTCTGCCACAGAGCGAATGCCACAATCCACACTGATGACCAAATCAGCCTCGAATTCCTCTTTGATTTTTGTGAGTGCCTCTTTGTTGAGACCATAACCTTCATCTACGCGGTCTGGAATATAGGGGCGTACTTGCTGTGTCATCATGCCCAGTCCGCGCAGCGCTTGTGTCAGCAGCACCGTGGAGGTAACGCCATCGGCGTCAAAATCGCCGTAAACGACGACGTTCTCTTCATTTTCAATCGCTTGCTGGATGCGGGCGACAGCTTTATCCATATCAGCCAGCAGGAACGGGTTTGTGCTTTCCAGATAACGTTTCTCTAAAAAGGCTTGTACGTGGGCTGGATCAATAATGCCCCGATTGTATAACACTTGAAGCATGATGGGATTGACGTGGCTGAATTTTTGTTGGAGGCTTTCTGGCACTGGGGGTGCTACCTGCCATTTGTTGGGGCGAATGTTCTCTGGTCTCATAGGAAAGAAATGTTAGCATGGTTCGTGATCCTGACAAGCGCAAATGGCTGTTGAACTTTAAATAATTATTCCGGCAATCCCCTCTCCCCAGCCCTCTCCCCAAAGGGGCGAGGGAGCCAGGCCGATCCCCTCTCCTTTTGGGGAAGGGTTAGGGTGGGGGTAAAAGGTAGCAACTCAGATTACTACATACCTGGGTACGAATGAACGTTACGGAAAATTTTCTTCTGTTTTGGGCTGCTTGAGCGCCAGGAGGAAGGGGAGGCCAAAGGTGAAGGGGACAGCAATGAGGTGGGCTGTGATCTGGTCGCCACTGAGGGCAAAAGTGCGCAAATGACCATAAATGAGAACGGATAGCTGGCTGGTGAGTAGAAACCACAAGCCGACACGTAACCGGTAGGAGAAACGGCCGTTTTGACCAGGATCAGCGCCATTTCCCTCTACATCATCTAATAACAGCCAGGGCAGTGGCCAGGCTGCATACCAGATGCGGAAGCTGAGGGCTTGCAGGATGTAGACGCCAAAAATGTCGGCGATGCTGCGCAGGGGAGAACGCCCCTGCCAGGTGCGCCACAAGAGCCAGATGCCGATGATAACGGCCGTTGCCGTCGCTATGGCACTAATTGTAGAAACCAGCGCCTGTGAGATGGGTTGACCGAATAGCGTGGCTATAAACATCAGCATCACTGCCAGGGAAAATCCAGGTACTGCGCCAATCTCGCGGAGCAGGCGGTTGACCAAATCCAGAGGCGAACCAAACGGTAAAAACGTGATGGCGAGCAGCGTGACAGCGCCAACTGTGATGAACAAAATGAATTTGCCCCGCGTTTTCCAGTCTGGCATGAGGCGGATGGCTGCCAAAAAGAAAAAGGGCAGCGCTAAAATGCCGACTGGTTTGGTCAGCGGCGCTAGCAGCATAACCAGGAAGCCAGCGGTAGGATGCCCCCGTCGTGAAATGAGCAAGCCTAGCAGCAGCCACATTATCATCAGCCCATCATTGTGCCCATCGGCGATAAAGATGAGCAGTAGCGCCGGATTCCATGCCCAAAGCAAGGTGTAAGCATCGCGAACGGCCGTTTTCTGCTGCGCCAGCAACAACCAGATCAACACAGTATTGATTAGAAAGGAGATGGCAGCGATGCCTTTGAACAGAAGCAGACCCGCCAGAAAATTCTCGCGGCTCAATTGGGTGAGCAGACCTGCTGTTAGTTCCCAGACAGGGCCGTAAGGGGAAGTGGCATCTGCCCACTCCCCGGCAAAATCGGCAAAGTGATCAGCGGCGAACTGGTTGGGCGGGGTGGCAAAGGGGCTTTCGTGATAGGTGCTTTGGATGCGTCCGCGAATGACGTAGCGGTAGACATCAGTGGCGTTGAACGGGAAGGTTTGCACGAGAAGGATGGCGAACAGGCTGGTGGTGATGAGGATGGCGGGCAGAGAAAAGTCAGGCCGAAGCGGCTGTTTTCCCCAGCGAATGGCTTTAAATGCCAGCCAGTAGACCAGGAACATACCACACAACCACAGCGCATAGAGAACGGCCGTTGCCGGTGAAGGCGCAAACGTGCGAATATCTGGCAAAGGCAGGTGGTTAAACCAGCGCCAAAGCGGCATGTAAACAACGAGAAGCAGATAACCAACAAAGGTAAAAATTGTAAGCCAAACGAGATTTTGGCGGACAGGGAGAAGGAATTTACGGGCGAAGGTAGACAAACGAAGCCAATTTCAAAAATTTATCAAACGCTGTTGCGACGACTATGTTTATCCAAAGGTACAACCAGCGTAATTTTTGTCCCTTGATTGAGTGCAGATTCAACACGCAGGGAGCCATCAATCCGTTCTGCGCGTTCGCGCATGTTGACCATGCCCAGGCTGCCCCGCGAGCTGTAATCACGATTGACATCATGGGTGTCGAAGCCCTTGCCATTGTCTTGAACCAGTGCCACAAACAACCCGTCTTCCTGCCAAAAACGCACTTCAATAAGCTTTGCTTTGGCATATTTGCGGGCGTTGCCAAGTGCTTCTTCTACGATGGAAAAAACGACACTTTGAGCGGAATCATCGAGAATTTCACTGTAATGACCACCATTAAATTGAATGTTCAAATGATCTGTTTCGACAAGGCGGTCTATAACTGTTTTAATGGCAGCTTCTAACCCTTGTGTTTCCAGGACAAGGGGGCGCAGGGTAAACAACATGCCCCGGATTTCTTTAGAAGTCTCTTTGGCTAATTCTTCTACCTTTTGCAGCTCAACCATCGCTTGTTCAGGGTCTCGGCTGACCAGAGAGCGGATGAAGTTGACACGCATGGCAATGGCAGCGATGCTCTGGGTGGGGCCGTCGTGTAAATCGCGGGCAAGTTCTTTGCGGGCGTTTTCATTGGCATCAATGAGCCGCTGCTTTTCTGACTCCAATTCCTGGTAGAGGCGAGCGTTTTGTAAGGCAATCACAGCCTGGTCAGAGACAGACATAAACAGGTCGTAATGGCTTCGGTTGAATTTGATGGGTACTTTGGAGGCGATGACCATGGCGCCAAATATGTTGAATCCAGCGCGTAAGGGAATGCAAACGGCCGTTTGGCAGTTTCGGAATGAAACCAATTGACTGAGTTCTGGGTCTTGTGCAGGACTTTTGGAAATTAGAACATCGGCTTCAGAGAGACTTTTGGCAATGAAGCCTTTCTTACCTGGCAATATCTTGTCTAAATCCCGTCCCGTTACGGTACGTGTTTCCACAGGACGTAAACCACCGTTTCCATAGAGAAAGACGGTGCTTACCATTTCTTGCCGGGAAATTTCGGCATCAATTAGCGCTTCTTTGCAAGCATCCAGGGCTTGTTCTACAACAAGCTCAAAACTAAGGGTTGCCCGCATGGTTGAAGCTAAGTCTTGTAATGATTTGAGACGTCTATTGGTGGCTTCTAGTTCTTCTGTCCCCTCTTTGACTTCCTGATTGACATTGATGTCTACACGTTCTTTGGCGCTATTAATCAGGGTGAAAATGATGACTGTAGCAACTAAAAACAGGAAGGTGGTTATGGCAATCCCTGGAATCCATTGAGAAAAGGGGATACCCAACACTGAATTGTTGATGAAGTAAAGGGCAGCAACCAGCACAAAAAAGGCCAATACCAAAACAGCAATTGTGAAGATTTGTAAGCGTTTAAACTCTTGGTTGATTAGCGACGTGATTTTTTCACGCATCTGGTTTCTCACTACCCCAGTTTATTAACATTGTCATAATTCTGATACCATTTTTGATTATACAGGCAAGCTGGCTATTTAACGATAGGAATCAAGTGTTAACAATTTGGGAAAAGGCGAAGGCAATTGCCGCTGCTACTCGTCCATTGTTTTGCAATAGTGCTGTATTGGCCTGCATACTACGCCCCTGGGTTAAGGTGACAACGCGGCTAAGTAGCCAGGGTGTGGAAGCTGGCCCATGGATGCCTTGTTCATCAGCTTCTTGTGTGGCTTGCACAATAGCAGCTTCCATTTCTTCTGGATCGCCTGCCGCTTCAGGTGGCACGGGTACGGTGACGAGCATACCGCTTTGCAGGGCAAGTTGTCGTCGCGCCAAAATTGTTTGGGCTACGGCTTCTGGGGTATCCAGGCGAGCGTCAACGGGTAAGCCGCTGTGTCGGGAGAAGAAGGCGGGCATTTCATCCACACCATAGCCAATGACGGTGACGCCGTGGGTTTCTAGCACTTCGCGGGTGGCGGGTAGGTCTAAAATGGACTTGGCACCACTGCTGACAACGGTGACGGGGGTTCGTCCCAGTTCAGCTAAGTCGGCGCTTACGTCGAAGGGGTGTCCGCGATGGACGCCGCCAATGCCGCCGGTGGCAAATAGTTCGATGCCTGCTAAATGTGCCAAAATCATGGTGCCTGCTACGGTGGTGGCGCCATCTTCGCTGTTGGCGACGGCTAAGGGCAGGTCGCGACGGCTGCATTTGCGCACGTTTTTGCCTGCTTGCTGCCCCAGGTATTCAATCTGGTCGGCTGTGAGGCCGATGTGGATTTGCCCCTTAATGATGGCGATGGTGGCGGGTATGGCGCCGCCTTCACGAACGGCCGTTTCCATGGAAACGGCCGTTTTCACATTATCAGGGTAGGGTAAGCCATGCGTTATAACAGTGCTTTCAAGTGCGACCACTGGTTTGTTTTCCTGAATAGCCGCTTGAACTTCTGGTCTAAATATCAAATTAGTTGTCATAATGTTTTAAGTCGATTCATCCTGTTTACAGGTATGATCCCAAATATTTTTAACGAGGCAAGTCAAAAGCCGTGAATTATGATCAATCAGCCTGATGAGATTACACAACAGCCTCTTCTCGAGATTCTGGTAAGTTGCCTGTTGCTCAAGCATCATTCGCTCCTTAAACTAGGAGTGTTTAGGTAAAATGAAAGATGATTTTGGCTGGATGACCCGACGATTCTGTCGATTATCAGGAAATGAGGGTTGGTATCCTTGAGAGAAATAGCGTGTGCCTCAGATTCTGAAAATGAATAAAAAATATATTCTAACAAGAATTCCTGGTAAAATGATGTTGCCGCCAATATTATCATTTTAGCAATGACAACAATGGAGGTTGTACATGTTGAAAAAAAGTTATTCAAAAACAGGCGATAAATGCCGAGTGACATTTAAACTACCAGCAGAAGTAGGCGCGGAAACGGCCGTTCTGTGTGGTGACTTTAACGAATGGAATGCCGAAGATACACCCATGAAAAAACTCAAAGATGGCAGCTTTAGCGTCAGCGTATCCCTCAATACAGGCAGCGCATATCGTTTCCGCTACTTACTGGACGGGTCGCGTTGGGAAAATGATTGGGAAGCAGATCAATACTTACCCAATTCCTACGGTGAAGAAGACTCTGTCGTCAGCGTATAGCCTTAAGCAGACGTCCACAATCGAATAGATTACAAGTAAACCATGATGTAGTTTAGAAAAGCTGTATCATGGTTTTTGTCTATTTGACAAACAATAGGGCGTATGACAAAATCTTTTAGACCCTCAACTTGCATCGTCAAGCACTGAGGAGAGCCTATCCAAAAACATGTTCAATTAAAGGAGAGAGATAATGAACAAAAAGTGGATGATCCTGATATTCACCCTGGTACTAGCTTTATTGTTAGCTGCTTGTGGTGGAACGGCCGAACCGTCGGCTGTAGAAGAAGCACCAACAGAAGCAGCAGTTGAAGCAGAACCAGCCGCTGAAGAACCGACCGCCGAACCAGCAGCCGAAGAACCTGCCGGAGAAGAGATGGCATTACCTGACTTGGGTGGTCGAGAAATTACCATCGCGGTCGAAAATGCTTACCTGCCCTTCAACTACATCGATCCAGATACTGGCGAACCGGCTGGTTGGGATTACGATGTGTGGAACGAAATCTGTAGCCTTGTCAACTGTACCCCAGTTTATATTGAAGCGGGCTGGGAAGGTATGATCCAGGCTGTGGCCGATGGTCAATTTGATGCTGCCGCCGACGGTATCACCATCACCGAAGACCGAGCTGAAATTGTGGATTTCTCTGAGGGTTACATCAACATCGACCAACGTTTGTTGGTGCGTGTGGAAGAAGACCGCATTAACAGCATTGAGGACATTGTTGCAGACGAAACACTGCTCCTGGGTACACAGACCGGTACGACAAATTACGAAACGGCCGTTTCCTTCCTCCCAGAAGAACGCATTCAAGCCTTTGAACAATTCCCCTTCGCCGTACAAGCACTCATCGCTGGCGATATTGATGCCGTCATCATCGACGAAGTAGCTGGACAAGGCTACTTGGGTGAAAATGCCGACAAATTGAAACTGGTTGGCGAATCCATGTCTAGTGACCAATTAGGCTTCATCTACCCCTTGGGCAGCGACTTGGTTGAACCGATCAACGCTGCTTTACAAGAGCTGATGGCAAATGGCTTCTTGCAAAATGTTAATGCCCAATACTTTGGCCCCGACTTCGACGTTACCTATGACGATCTCTTCCCACCAGAGGAGGGAGAGGCAGAAGCTGAAGAAAGCATGGCATTGCCAGACCTGGAAGGCCAAGAAATCACCATTGCCGTCGAAAACGCTTACCTGCCCTTCAACTACATCGATCCGGCCACGGGTGAACCAGCCGGTTGGGACTATGATGTGTGGAATGAGATTTGTGCCTTGGTCAACTGTGTTCCCGTTTATGTCGAAGCGGGTTGGGAAGGCATGATCCAGGCTGTAGCCGATGGTCAGTTTGATGCGGCCGCCGATGGTATTACCATCACAGATGAACGCGCCGAAATCGTAGCCTTCTCTGAAGGTTACATCAATATCGACCAGCGCCTGTTAGTCCGTGCAGATGAAGATCGCATCGAAAGCATCGAAGACATCGTTGAGAATGAAGAATTACTCTTGGGTACCCAAACCGGTACGACCAACTACGAAACCGCTAAATCCTTCCTCTCGGAAGACCGCATTCAAGCATTTGAGCAGTTCCCCTTTGCTGTGCAGGCACTTATCGCGGGTGACATTGATGCCGTTATCATCGACGAAGTAGCCGGGCAAGGCTACCTGGGCGAAAATGCTGACAAACTCAAACTTGTTGGCGAATCCATGTCCAGCGACCAATTGGGTTTCATCTATCCGTTGGGCAGCAGCCTGGTTGAACCGATCAATGCAGCTCTGAGAGAACTAAAGGCGAATGGCTTCCTGGAAGCAGTCAATACCCAATACTTTGGCCCAGGGTTCAATATCACCTACGAAGACCTAGAAGGGTAAACGTCGTAAGCCAATATCCGCAACCAAGTTTGTAGTGATGACTTCAGGAGATTAATAATTTATTTCGGTAACGCAGCACTACTATTTACCCCCACCCTAACCCTCCCCCAAAAGGAGAGGGGATCGGCCTGGCTCCCTCGCCCCTTTGGGGAG
>JACSSI010001229.1 GCA_014879345.1 Anaerolineae bacterium
CGCAGGCAAGCCGTGTACACCTCCCAAAAGCGGCAGCACAACAGCCACCACGGCGGGCAGCCACAACAGCCGTAAACTGCGCCACTGATCGGAAGCATTAAAACCTACTTCACGCCACCAATGCAGCACGGTCAATAAGCCGGTAATGGCGACAGCCAAGACACACATGGTAATGAAAGGGGCGTCGGCCTGGGGCAGCAGGGTTTGAATGATGACGGCGGACAGCGCGCTTAACAGTAAATCAAGGGCGAAGAGGGCGATGGCCGAGCGGATTGGATGCTGTTGAAATTGATTGAGAACGGCCGTTACCAACCGTCGCTCTGGGATTTGTTGGGTGAAATTGGTTTGTGTGGTCATGATAGGTCTCCTTTATTTTGTATTCCTGGTTTTGTGCCTGACATAGGAGAGCCAGGCACAAAACCAGGGTACATTTCGCTCAATTACCCCGCAGTTACCTGGGCAACATTCAGGGTGATGGTGTAAATCTGCTGGGCCGGGGTCAGTTCACACGCCGTGATAATTTGGTCGGCGGGGCAGTTGGCATCGGGGCTGGGCTGCCATTCGACGTTGATCAAGGCCAGTTTGTCGTCTAAACGCAACCCGGTTGCTGTTCCGGTGGGGCCATCAGCCAGGTAAGCCATGTCTGGCGTCCACCCCAGCGCAGAAAGTGTGTCTTGTAGCTGCTTGGCGACGTCGAGAAAGCTGCTAAAGGTTTCGCCCGTGCCGTTCACCGTAATCTGGCAGCCAGTTCCAGTCTGCCCACTCACAATATCGGTGAAGTCGGCTGTGCTGAGGGTGGCCGCCACGCCTAATGTGTTGCCGACGGCATCGCGCAGGTCGTTGCATTCCTGTGCGGCTAATGGCTGAACTGTGGTGGAAACGGCCGTTTCCATTGGTGCTGGGCTGTCAGTCACGGGTTCTGACGCGGCAACTCTGCCGCAAGCGGCCAATAATCCGCACAGTAAAGTCAGTAAGAGAATCCAAATTTTCTTGTTCATGGGTGTCGTTCCTTGTATGTGATATATGGGGTGTGGTTATGCCGTGTGGTCAATCGTTCCACTGCGGCTTATGACAATACTGATACCAATCGCAATTAGAATCAGCGGCCAGATAACCTGCCAATTGATATTAAAAAAGAGAGCCGCAGCCATAATCAACATGGTGCTGCCACCTATCAGAGCGCCAAAAGCGGCACGGCGCTGCCGAGGTTCATGACTTTGGAAAAGCTGCCCCGCCGTCGCCAGGCTGGTTATGGCTGGAATTAATAAGAAGAGCGCCCACCAGCGGTCTGGCAATGACCAGTCGAGTACATTTTTTAGCATGAAAGCCAAGCCAATGATGATCAGGGTCGCGCCACTAATCCAGCCACCAATGGCTGAATTGTGGCGTAGTTCTCGCCGTTCATGCCGAGCGCTGCGGCGTGCTTCACGCCAATCTGTTGTCGTCTCTTTTACTGCTTCCGGTTCAATTTGTAGATTAGACATATTGTTGTCTCCTTTCGTTGAATTTGATTTCTGGCGTTGTGGGGAACGTCAGATAAGGCACAGTGTACGCTGGCTAAGAG
>JACSSI010000128.1 GCA_014879345.1 Anaerolineae bacterium
GTACAAAATCCATTTGCAGGTTAGCCTCTCGCACCATACCTGGTTTTAGTCAGAAGAATTGCTCCCATTTAACAACAACACACGATTGTCATGCCTGTGAAGGCAGGCAACCATCTTTTGCAGAGGATGATTAAAGATTGGCAATTAGGTTGGCTGCCAGTGTTGGTAGGTTTCAGGGTCGTCAAGATCAATCAAAATAGAGTTGTCGGCCATCTCGACAAAGTGGATGGCTTCTGGCTGGCGGCGCAGTAAATCACGGGGGGCAGAGTCAGGCGGTAAGGCCAACAGGTCGGCAAAGAAGCGGCGGCTAATGAGGACTGGATTGCCCCGCTGACCGTCGTGCACCGGTGCGATGATGTCGCCTTTGCCCTGGCGATAGGCCGTCAAAATCTGGTCAATGGCGGCTGGCGTAACGAGCGGCTGATCAGCCAGCACCACGAGGATGGCGTCGATGTTTGAAGGGAGTTGGGAAACGGCCGTTTGCAGGGAAGAGATCATTTCGCCGGAGGCGTAGTGCGTATTGCGTAGTGCGTAGAGGTCAGCGGCGTGGGCAATGGCTTCGATGGCCTCCGCGTCATGGCCGGAGACAACAACGGTATCGTGCAGGGAAGCGGCTTTGAGATTTTGCAAGACTTGCCCGAGTACAGTGGTATTGCCCCAGGGCAAAAGCTGCTTGCTTTGACCCATGCGTTTGCTTTCTCCGGCGGCCAGGACAACGGCCGTTATCCTGCCCCACACCTCACACACCGGTTCCACAGCTTGCATTGCACCCAACACTACTCGTTCAATGCGCGGCTCTTGCAGTGTCAACTGCGCAATTTCACGCGCGGAAGCCAGCCGTTCTTCACTGTCCACCTTATTCAACAATGGCACGACCCGCGCCTCATCCGGCACATTTTTTAGTCCGCCTTGGGGATGGATTAAAACCCGTGCGATGGCTTCTGAAGTGAGCATTCCATTCACAATTCTCAATTCACCATTCACAATTAACAATTCTTCCACTTTCTCTGGGCGATGGGCGATTTCTGATAACGGCCGTTCCAACGCATCCATGCCCACCACCGGCACCACCAACGTGGCATCCGGCGGAATGACGGGTTCATGATCGGCTGGTGCTTTAATCGGCCTCATACGCGAACCATCGGCCTCTACGAGCACAAAATCCACATCCGGCTGTGCCAGCAACTGCCTAGGCAGCGTCAACGGAATACCAAACGCTTTTTCCTGCCGTTCTCCCACTTCCCCAATCACCAAACATTGCCCAAACGCATCCAAATTAGCCGAAATACGCTTAAAAAACTCCGCGTCCTCTGCGCCCTCTGCGGTAAAAAATACAGTCGCCGCCGCCAGCTTCATCTGCGCCGCAAAGATGCGCGTGGTGGTGGTGACGACAATGCGGCCCGGCAGTGAATTTGCCAGGGCAAACATAAGGCTCGTCTTGCCGCCGCCGCCCACGATGGCGATGAGTTCGTTGGTTTCTTGCAGGTTAAAGGCTTGGCGTAAGGTGAGTTTGGGCATAGCTATGTGTTTCGGGAGCGTGAAGATGCGCTTAATAATGGTAGCGCCCTTGCAAGAAGTCAATCCGCTCATTTGTTACGCGGTAGACAAGGCGGTGTTCTTGGGTTAAACGGCGTGACCAGGTATTAACATCCAGATATTTAAGCGGCTCTGGTTTTCCCAAGCCATCAAATGGATCACGCATAATCGCTTCAATCAGTTTGAAGGCGCGTAAGGCCGTTTTGCGATCCGTTTTTACCCAATATTCTAAATCCTCTCGAAATTCAGAGTGAAAAACAGCCTCACGCTCACCCATCCGTTAAGCCCAGTTCACTTTTCAAGGTTTCAACTGATTGGGGTGACTCCGAGTTGGCACGCGCCCGTTCTAACGCGGTTAACAAGCGTTCTGCATTTTTAGGAGAGCGCAACAAATGGGCTGTTTCAAGCAGGCTGTTCAGTTCATCGGCTGAAATCATGATGACATCTTCATGTCCACGTCGCTGGATAACGACAGTTTCTCGATTATCAGTCACTGCATCCAGGAATTCGGCTAAATTGGTGCGCACATTTGTATAGGTTGTGGCAATCATAAAACACCTCGCTAGTTGTACAGAAATACTGTACTTGATTTAGCTAAACACGTCAACACATTAACGGCCGTTACTCACTCCAAAATCCGGCGCAAATGTGGCTAAAAATTCAGCCACCATCAGCTTGTAAGCATCCGGTCTATCTAAAATAGATTGGGCATGAGGTGAACCCCAATCTGTAATTTCCAGCCAAGTCGTTTCATGATTGCTATTGGCATAAATTGCCTCAGAATTAGAAACAGGGGTAAACGTGTCGGTTTGGGAATGCGTTATTAAAATAGGCGTATCAACATCTGCAACTGCGTTTTTGGGTGATACCGCTTCTTTCTCAAAATCAGCCCGTAACTCAGCAACCGCAAAGCCGCCAGGCAAAAAGAGCTTCACCCAAGAGCCAAATTGTGCCACCCCCTGATACGCCACAATCGTTTCTAAATCTTGGTAGGGTGAATCGGCCAGGACAAAGGCAACATCAGGCAGCAGCGGCACCATTTGCAAAACAGTTGACGCGCCATAAGAGACCCCAGTCAGACCGATGGCTTCTTCGGGCAATCCGGTGCGTTCCATGAGCCATTGAGCCGCCGCCACGCCATCATCTTTTTCGTGGTAGCCATAGGTGTGTAAGGCATCACTGCTGTTGCCGTGACCCCGCGCATCATACGCCAGCAAGTCGCAGCCTCGCTCCCAAAAAAGCGGCGCATATTGCAAGCTGCCATAGCGCGTGCCTCTGTAGCCATGCAGGAGCAACACAGCGCAGTTGCCATCCTGCGGATTGTCGTAAAAAGAGCCAGCCAACGTCACAGCACCCGCGTCGATGGCAACTTCTTCTGGTGTGGGCAGGGGATACGCCGCCAAGGTCTCGGCCATGCTCTCCTGACTTTCGGCCAGCGTTTGTGTTTCTTTCCCGATGAGGATGTCGGCAAAATAGATGCTGCCAGCCAGATAAATAACGAGAAGCAAGTCAAATATGATGATTCCTGCCCAAAGCGCTTTTCTTTTCATTGTGGGATTCCTTTGTGATATTTGGTGACGTGTGGCAGGTGGCCTGTGGCATGTGGCATGGCATGTGGCAAGTCGTTTTTACCCGCAACTTGCTTACTCGCTATTTGCTTTTGTTCATCCAGGTGAGGATGGCTTCTAACACGCCGCCGCCGATGGCGAGCGCTTTGTCTGAGATGGTGAAACAGGCGGCCACGTCCTGCCGCGCATCGACATCACCTATTTTTAGAGCTTGGGGAACGGCCGTTCCCGCCGCAATCAAGCCCCTAATCACCCCGTCAAACGGAGCCAGCACCGGCTGACCAGCCACGTCGCCAATCACATCACCCTCGTTTACCAAATCTCCAATCTCCAATTGCCAGTTCACAATTCCCTCGGCTGGCGCACGCAGCACCCGCTCTTTGCCTTTGCCAGCGATAATGCCAGGCGTACCCGTGTTGGGCAGCGCCGGGCCATCCCAGATGACACGCCCCAGGGTGTGGCCGCGCATCGTCTCGATGACGGCGTGGCAGTCAACGCCAGCGCTGAAGCCGGGGCCGAGGGCAATGACGAGAGGCGCCTGGGTGATGGCTGTGTCGATGTTTCGTTTGGCGAGACGGGCGTCAATAATTGTGAATTGTGAATTGTGAATTGTGAATTGTGAATTGTGAAGTTGGGGGGCGACCAAGACGGGGATGGTATCGGTTTTAGATAGTTCCAGAGCTTCTTCTGGAGAGCCGACGAGTTGGGCGTGCAGGTCTTCGACTTGGACTGAACCTTGGAGAACGGCCGTTGCCACTGCCACTGTGCGCCGGATCACTAACGGCCGTTCCAATTCCAGCACCACAATCGGAAAGCCAGCCTTATGCAGCCGATAGGCCACCCCAGTTGCTATATCACCGCCGCCGCGAATGATAACGAGTTGTTCTGAAAATAACATAAAAAATCCTGTTGAAAATTCATTGTCTACGATGAGTAAACATATCCAGTATCGCTAGAGAATTCAAATGCAGCAAATTATAAGGTATGGCAGCGTTCTGCACCCCCACGATTCCTTGCTACACAAAAATTACAGGGTTACGATACCCGTCAAGGAAACGGCCGTCATACACGAAGGCTTCCCCTTGTAACAATGTAAGCCTTCGTGTAAGACCTTAAAGTCATAATGCTAAAGGTTTCATAAGTTAATACAGTTTTGAAGAAGGGGTTTTTCATGACAAAGTCACCAGAATTTGAGAAAAGTTACGCTACATTTGGCTTAAAACAATCTTTCCGCCAACTACGATTTGCTTTGGGAAGTCGTAGCGCAAAAAACGAGAAACAGACGCGCATGTTAGAGATTGTTCAGGAAGCAGAAAACAGAATGGTGAGCGTTTACGGCAGTCCTATTGAAGATTTAGATATTCTAGAAGTTGGGCCAGGTCAAGGAATGACGCGAGCCTATTACTTCGGTTTAAAAAATCGAGTGACAGCACTTGATACAGATGTCATTGCGCGGGGATTTGATGTACCTGCCTATTGGCAAATGCTGCGCACAAATGGAGCGGGGCGCGTCGCAAAATCATTTGGGCGGGAATTAATTGTTGGCCGACAAGACAAAGCAAATTGGGCGGCAACCCTGGACGCCAAAAAGCTGACCGCAC
Source organism: Anaerolineae bacterium (assembly GCA_014879345.1). Classification (GTDB taxonomy): domain Bacteria; phylum Chloroflexota; class Anaerolineae; order Promineifilales; family Promineifilaceae. The sequence continues at coordinate 4,706 of JACSSI010000128.1, forward strand.
CCGATAACTTATATGGTGATATATGCCAGGAAGTTCCAGGCGAGAATGCCTTCGATGTAGTGATGAGCTGGTCAGTATTTGAACATGTCCCAGACCCAGATGCGGCGCTGGACAACATATTGAGTGCGTTACGCCCAGGTGGCATTTTTTACATTAGCCTGCATTTATACACCTCCAATTATGGGCATCATGATATTCGTGCTTTTACGGGTAACTTAGAAGCATTGCCTTTGTGGGGACACCTGCGCCCATCTACCGCGCACCTGATTACGCCCAGTTCCTATTTGAACGAATGGCGGTTATCACAATATCGGGAGACGTTTTTTAAGAAAATCCCAGATTGTGTAGAAATTCTTGAGAAATTTGAACATCCTGAAGTGTATGGCCCATACCTAACGGGAGAGCTGCGTGAAGAGTTAGCCGACTATGATGATGATGAACTGTTGACGGTCAATGTTGTCTATATTGGCAAAAAAGCAGCGTAATTAAAACGCCTACCTTTCTCAAACCATAAAAAAAGCCTGGAAACTGTTGATAGTCTCCAGGCTTTTTTTATTGATGCATCATATTTTTTAGGCGTGTTCACGCAGCTTTTCAACCACTTTGTAGGGCATCAATGGGATTTCGTTGAACCAGACGCCAGTAGCATCGTGCAGTGCCGCTACAATGGCTGGTGCCAGGGGTAAGAAAGGCATTTCAGCCATGCCGCGTGCGCCCCAGGGGCCAATCGGGTCTGGCACTTCCATGATGATGGATTCTACGTGGGTGGGAATATCTTTGATGCCAGGGATGAGGTATTGGCTTAAGTATGGGTTTAGGATGCGCCCATCTTTCAGCTGCAAGTTTTCCATCAGGGCATAGCCGTGAGCCTGTACGACAGCCCCTTCAATCTGCCCTTCCACCAACATCGGGTTAATTGCTTTGCCCACGTCATTGGCGCAAACCACGCGGTCGATGCGGATGTGACCCGTTTCGATGTCCACCGTTAGCTCGACGGCTTCAGCGACGTAGCCATAAGAAAAGTTGGGCATACAAACGCCTGTTTCGGGGTCGTATGGTTGGGTGGCTGGTGGGAAATAGGTTTCATTAGCAATGGCAGGACGCTCTTCGTTTGCCCATTTTTCTAACGCTTTTTCGGCCGCTTTGTGAATTGAGTTGCCTGCCATAAAGGTCATGCGTGAAGCGGAAACGGAGCCGGAATTGCCGCTGCTGGCTGTGTCTGACATGTCAATTTCAACGCGAGATACGTCTACGCCAACGGCCGTTGCTGCCATCTGTTTGAGCGCGGTGTGTGACCCTTGCCCCACTTCAGCGGCGCCGTGCCGCAAAATCACCTTTTCGATTTCCGCTTTGCCATGCAGCTCAATAATCGCGTCACATTTTTCCGGGGCGCCAAAAGAAAAGCCTACATTTTTGAACGAGCAGGCAAAGCCACGTCCCTTTTTTAAAGCGTGAGGATTAGAGATTAACGATTGAACACTGGCGAACTGTTCACCGTCCACTGTTAACTGTTCACTGTGCCAGCCAATCCGATCTGCACAAGCCTCAATCACTTGTGTGAGGCTGACGGCTTTGGGCATGGGGGTTTGTACAGTGAGCAGGCTGCCATCCTTCAATATATTTTTCAAGCGTAGTTCAACTGGGTCGATGCCCAGCAGTTCCGCCAGCTTGTTCATCTGGTTCTCGGCGGCGAAAGCGCCTTGTGGCCCACCAAAGCCACGAAACGCTCCTCCAGGCACATTGTTGGTGGTGATCGCATAACTGTCGAGGTGGGCGTTGGGAATTTCATAGGGGCCAGTGACCATGAGGTGGAAGTTGCCTAATACTTTGGTGCTGGTGTAGGCATAGGCGCCACTATTCATGAACACTTCGGCGGAAACGGCCGTTATCTTCCCATCATTTGTCGCTCCCCATTTGGTCTTCACTATTGCCTCGTGGCGCTTGTGATGTCCGCGAATTGAATCTTCACGTGACCAAACGATGCGCACCGGACGGTCGATGCCGCGTTCATGCAGCCGCATGACCGCTAAACCCAGCACAATCTGCAACGACATGTCCTCACGACCGCCAAACGCGCCGCCAATCGCCGGATAGATAATACGTACCTTTTCCAGCGGCAGCCCTAAAGCGTGTGCAACTTGTTCCTGATCTTCAACCGTCCATTGCCCACCGATTTCGACAGTAACACGCCCTGCTTCGTCGATGTAGCCTACGCCTGCCTCTGGTTGGAGATAAGCATGTTCTTGATAAGGCAAGTGATACTCGCCTTCAATCACCACATCCGCTTCTGCCCAACCGGCAGCCATATCCCCTTTGCGAATCTGGTATTTTTTGAGGATGTTTGTGCCGTCAGCACGGTTGAGAATCACCTCATCCTTCATCGCCTCAAACATATCTGTGATGATAGTCAGTTGTTCCCACTTGACCTGGATTTTGGCGCAGGCAGTGGCCGCTGCTTCTTCTGTTTCTGCCACGACGATGGCAATATGGTCACATTCCCACAAGCTAATATCGCTGTATGGCTTCGCGCTGCCCAGGCCGACTAGCACCGGTTGGTCTGGCATAATGAGGCCATACTCGTTTACCGGCACATCTGCTGCCGTAAAAATAGCAACCACACCCGGCACAGCTTCTGCTGCCGACACATCCATCGACACCATACGGGCATGAGGCTGCTCGCTAAACAGCACTTTACCAACTAAAAAGTTTTCAGGAACCCTGTCACCTGGGTATTCTGCCAGACCGGTCACTTTGCCTAGCGCATCCACACGCGGAATTGACGTTTTGTCCTTCATCATAACTTAACCTTCTTTAAGCCTGTAAACTGTCCACCATTCACTGCCAACTGAACACTGTTCACCCTCTGCCACCCTGATCATCAAAGGGTTCTTTATGCTGTGAATAGAGTGATGGATCCCCAGTGTGCCGCCGTCCTTCCGGGCTGGCAAACATAAAGCCGAGAAAGAGGAAAGTTTGCATCATAGCAACGACCACGAAGATCAAGGCGCCCATCAATACCCATTGGGGAACGCTTTTGGGAATGCCTGCGTTATAAAGCGAGTTGTATCTCAAAACGTTTGTGTCGAACAAATATTGGACGAGGAAATAGGCTATTACACCAGAGATGCCAAGCCAGATAATGGCGATGATGGTTCTACCTGTCATGCCTTTGCGTGCAGCGATTTCTTCATCTCTTTTCTTTTCAAGTCTCATAGTACGTCTCCCATGTTGATTTTGATAGGAATTGGTATCTATACAGGTGTATCCACTGAGACCTGACAGGTTTTCTGCTGTGCCTTAAAAGGGAAGTGTTTTTGCATAGAACCTATCTTTATAGACAAACTTGTTCCTAAACCTGCCAGGTCTAGCTGTATAGTTACAGGAATTGTTATTGTGTCATTTTGGCTGTTTTTTCTACAGCCTCAATAATTTTGTAATACCCGGTGCAACGGCACAGATTGCCAGCAAAGGCTTGTTGAATCTGGGCCAGTTCGGGCGTGGGGTTTTCTTCAAGCAGTTTTGAACCTGACATCAAAAAGCCAGGAATGCAGTAGCCACATTGCACAGCTCCAGTATCAATAAATGCTTGTTGCAGGGGATGGAGTGTGCCGTTATGTGCCAGCCCTTCAATGGTAATGATGTCGGCGTTGTGGGCGCGTGGGGCGGGAACCAGACAAGACATGACAGCCATGCCATCCAGGATGACGGTGCAAGCGCCACATTCGCCTTCAGCACAGCCTTCTTTTGTGCCGGTGAGCAGACCTTCGTCGCGCAGCCAATGGAGCAATGTTTTGTGTATGCCGCCAACGGCCGTTATCTTTTTACCATTCACCGTTGCTTCAATCACACCGTCTTTGCCATGGCTGGCGGCAAAGGCGCTGCCTGTGGGGAACGCGCCATTCGTATCACCCCAGAGCATCGTCGGGGATTGCGGCCAGTTGCTGCGTTCTGCACCTTCGCTAAGCGTGGTTAGGGCGCGATTGGTGAGCACGCGCACCATGTCTGTGCGATATGCTGCCGGGCCACGCACGTCGTCGATGGGTGTGGCGGTGGCTGCGGCCAAACGAGCGGCTTCGGCCATAACGTCAGCAGTCAATTTTTTACCGGTGAGGTAGGCTTCTGCCTGGGGGGTGGCGATGATGGTGGGAGCGACGCTGCCCTGGGTGATAACCGCTTGTTTAATGGTTTCACCATCGGCTTCAAAATCGAGAATTAAGGTTAGATGCACCAGCGAAATCGCTTGCGCCCGCTTTAAGCCCAACTTCACAAACACGCCGCGAGCTGTGGCTGACATGGGGGAGAAACTAATGTTTACAAGCATTTCATCGGGCTGCATCACCGTTTGGCGCACGCCAAGATAGAATTTGGACAGCGGTATTTGTCGTTCCCCCCGGGTTGAGGCCAGGGTGACGGTGGCGTCTAATGCCCAGAGGGGAGAGATGGTGTCGTTGGCTGGGCTGCCGGTGATGATGTTGCCAGCGACGGTGGCTCGATTGCGCAGTTGCGGTGAGGCTACTTCCCAGCACGCTTGCGCCAATGGCAGCGCCTGTGCCACGATGAGCGGCGAAGCGATGACTTGGTTGTGTGTCACCAATGGCCCGATGTGGATGATGCCGTCCGCGTCCTGGCTGATTTGGTTGAGGCCAGGAATGCGGGTGATGTCGATGAGCATCTGACAGTTCTTGCGTTGACCCCGTTCTAGTTCTAACAGCAGGTCTGTTCCCCCTGCTACGAGGCGTGCAAAACGGCCGTTTTCCGCCAAGAGTTTCAGGGTTTCAGCAATGGTTGTGGGTGTTTCGTAACGTGAGATTAGGTGTGGTTGGTTCATAGCTCAAGTATTCATTTAAGCGGGCCAGGTGTCAAGTATTTTTGATAGGAAAATCGGGTTAAACAAGGAACACAGAGAACTCAGAGTTGACACAGAGATACATAAAGAGGGTAAAGCGTGGCAGTTTGGAAAGATGGGATGGGACAGGAAATTGTAATGGGCGTACTCCCAAAAACTCTCCCAGACCTCTGTGAATCTCCGTGTGCTCTGTGTAGCAGCTTTTTTAATTGCTCATTCGCTTGCCTGTTCCCTGACG
>JACSSI010000129.1 GCA_014879345.1 Anaerolineae bacterium
CAGCCAGAGGAAGGCACGGCGGAACTGCTGCCGTTGACTGTGACGTGTTTGGGCATCGCTGCGAATGAGGCCATTTTGTTGCGTTTGCTGCCACCAGTGACGCAGCGGTTGAATGACAACGGCCGTTACGCCCAAAGCCGCCGATAATGATAAGGGAAACGTCAGAGTCAGCACATATTGCGGCCACTTCGTCGGCCAGAGCAGCAAGAAAATGAAGGCAACGATCAACCAGATAGCGTATAATGGCCGTTTACGCCACATCTCCCGCAGTCCCACCAACGCAAATGCCGCAATAAACAGATCAAACATCACCACAAACACGCCCGGATGCCACACCACCGAACCCAGCAGCCATACCAATGACTGCCACATCGGCCAGCCCGTATCTTGCACCGCAGCACTCTGACTGTACTGTTGGTGATAAAAAATCGACGCCAGCAAGCGGCCAACGGGATCAGGCCAGAGGTAGGGATTGGCGGCAAAAAAGATGAGCAGCGCCCCCACACCCCAGACGCCAGCTATCAGAAACCATTTCAGGGGAAAACGGCCGTTCTGCCGATAACGCCACACCGACCAGCCCCAATGAATCAAAATAGCAATACCAACCAGCGCATATAAATACTTGGCCGCCGCCGTTAATCCCAGTAAAACGGCTGACAATAGCAATAACAACCAGCCCCAGCGTCGCCGTTTACCTTTCTCATAGACCTGCGACCAATCATAAGTGACCACCGCAGCGGCACTGGTAAACGCAGGCAGCGCTTCCAGCATCACCTGACTGCTGTATTTGATTGTCCAGGTATGAATCCCCAAAAACAACGCCGCCAACGGGTTGAGCAGCGCCAGCAGCAAGACTTCTAACGTGCCAAAGAAAGCAGAAACTCGTCGTGCTGTATCCAAATGAGGTTGCGGCAGGCTGACGGCAGGCTGCGCAGTGGTCGGTCTGTCCGGGATTTCAGCAGTGGGTGGCAGGCTGGAGATGGCAGTACCATAGACCAACTTAGCCAATGGCGGGTGTTCTGAACGGTAGTTTAACTCGGTTAATGCTGCCCAGTCACCAGCCTGGATGGCAACCGCCATCTGCTGTGCGGCACGCAAATAATCATCTTCATCATAATCAATCGGAAGGAGATCAACGGCTCTGGCGCGTAAGACCCATGCCAAAATGACAACTAAAATCACTATCAAAATGCGTACTAATTTGTGCATTCGGGTAGTATACAGGCGATGGTCTAATATCGAAATTTTCGTAACTGTATAGGTGTTTGTCAAAATCTAGGCGTAGCGGCGGCTGAGCTTGTCGAAGCCAAAGCGGTGCGAGTCATCCGCCTTCGCCTTCGACAAGCTCAGGCTGCGGCTACCGTTTTAGGCATTTGCGAATCTCTTTTTGCGCCCACACATAATGGCTGCTGGTAGCCGAGACGAAATAGGTGCCCATTGTATTTTTGTTTGTCCAGGCAAAGCGCTCTGGTGTAAACAAGTCTTCGTTTGAGATGGTATTGACCGTTGCCAGCATTTCTTCGTAGGAAGCATCAAATTCTTGCTGAACCAAATCATACGGTTCCATCTGGTGTTGTTCATAGATTTGCTGGTTGAGGGCAGGAATTTGCCGCCAATTGAATCCTGGCGCAGGTAGTTCTGGCACGTCACCGCGCAGCCCGGCCTGATACCAACTGAGAACCATCTGTTCCCAGGCTGTTACATGGGACAGTACATCTTTGATTGTCCAATTTTCAATACTTTCGCTGGTTTGGTTTACTGTTTCGGGAGATAGAGTGGCTAACAGATTTGTTAGGCTGCCATGCTCTTTTTGCATGGCTGTTAATAGTTGTTCTTTGTTGACGGGTCTAGGCATGGTATGACTCCTCTGTCATGAATATTTTTGATTACAGGCAAACGATAACCCAATATCATGACAGAGAACGTCATATTTTATGGTGGGAAGTATCTTTTTGGTTAATCGTCATAAGCAAGAAGAATGACGCCAAGCTTTTCTTCGACATCTTTAACCGCTTTGACTTGTTCGTCGGTCAATTTAGCCATCTTCAAGCCAGGCTGGTAAGCCATAATATGGGTTCCCAATGATGTTTCTAGCTCACGGATTTTTGCCACGTCATCTGATCCTAAGTTTGCAATTTTCAAGAATTCTGCCATTTTGACCTCCAAGAAAAGTAAAAGAGTTGATAAGAGGCAATCCCCGTGTATAGGATAGCATATTTTTAGTTGGTATGGGCAAAACGGCCGTTTCCGGGTGCGGTTAGTTTTTGTGTAACAAAGCAGACTATTTGAGGAGACTTTTGTAGTCTCATACACAACTTTAAACCGCACCTGCCGTTTCCCATTCTAAAACGCTCTTTTTCGGGAAGGGTGCAGCACTTTACGCTACAATAGAAAAAATTCATGTTTGGAGAGCGAACAATGACTGATGAGCGGTTGGTAATGATTGAAAAAATTCGTAGACTGCCAGAGCAGGTGGCTGAGTTGGTGAGCGGTCTGTCTGACGAGCAGATGACGACTCATTTTATTGAGGGTGAATGGACGGTGGCGCAAAACGTGCATCACCTGTGTGACTCGCACATGAACAGCTACATACGCTGTAAGTTGATGCTCACCGAAGACAATCCGCCGCTCAAGCCGTATGACCAGGATATGTGGGCGGCACTGCCCGATGCCTCCGGTGTAGATGTGGGCGCTTCGCTTAAACTGTTGGCGGGGCTGCATAATCGCTGGGTCACGTTTTGGCAGACATTGCCGGATGCTGCCTGGTCGCGCACCGGATTTCACCCAGAAAGCGGCAAAGTCACCCTGGCGGATCAACTGCGCCTCTATGCGGCACATGGGGAGGGGCATTTGCGCCAAATGGGGAACACGTTGGCCGCACAACCATTGGATATGATTGGTGAAAATTTAACAAAGACACGCTTGTTGAGCATGGCTATGTCTTCCAGGGTTTACTTTGCTGAGTTATGGGCTGGTTTAACCGAAGCACAATTCCTGGAACCAGATGTCGAGGAAGGCTGGTCGTTGAAGGACATCATTGCGCATGTGGTGTCTTGGGAACGTTGGATGTGTGGCAGTTTGGCAACGGCCGTTGCCGGTGACACGCCCTTCATCATCCAATCAGACGAAGATGTAGACCGCATGAATGCCGAATTTACAACAGCGAACAGCGCCAAATCACTGGCGCAGGTATTGGCTGAGTGGAGTGAAAATGAGGGAAAGCTAGAAGCGGCGATAACGGCCGTTCCCGCCACCGCCCTGTTTGATAACAATTACTACGACTGGCGAAACGGCCGTCCCCTGTCCTGGATGGTAGTGGGCAACACGTTTGGGCATTATCAAGATCATATAGACCCCATTGTGTCAAAATTTCATTAGTTTTTTGGTGGGAGGGTTGCACAGTGGCAACGTGGCACAGTAACATTAGCGCCCTGCAACCCTGCAACCCTGCAACCCTGCAACTTTTTACCAAAGGAAACGAAATGGAAGATTATCTAACACGAATTATCGCCAAAAAGACTGGGGTACGCGGTCTGGCTTGTGTCACAACGAATTTAGCCAATGAAGCGGCTGACCGCCACGATACCGCCCCCACGGCAACCGTTGTCCTGGAACGCGCATTAACCAGTGGCGTTTTGGCTGGTGCGCTGCTCAAAGTGGGACAGCGGATTGCACTCAAATTTGAAGGACATGGCCCCATCGGCAAAGCAATTGCAGAAGCGGATGCGTATGGCAGAGTTCGCGGCTACCTGGTGAATCCCGCAGCTGATTTGCCGTTGGTTGAGGGCAAGGCTGATATTGTTGAGGCATTAGGTGTGCTTGGCTCGCTGTCTGTGGTGAAAGATGTCAAGCTGAAAAAGATGCCGGAAGGGGTCGTGCCTCTGATCAGCAGCACCTTTGATGGTGATCTCACCTATTATCTGAACCAGTCTGAGCAAACGCCTTCAATTGTGGTGATTGGTGAAAAATTGGGCGAAAACGGCCGTTTACAAGTTTCAGGCGGCGTACTCATTCAGGCCATGCCTCCCAATGATGTGAGCATCATCCGCGACTTTATCGAAAAGATGCAAGAACTGCCGCCGCTGGAAGCGATGCTGGCGGAAGGTAAATCGCCGGAAGAGATACTCGCCCTGTTGTTTGCGGATGTTGAGTACGATGAATTGGAAAAACGGCCGTTACGCTTTGAATGTAATTGCAGCCGTGAACGGTCTGAACAAGCACTGCTCAATTTAGGTCGGGCAGAATTGGAAGAGTTGCTAAACACCGAAGGTCAGGCAGAAGTCAATTGTCATTTTTGCCATGAGCGCTACGTATTTGACGAAGAAGATTTACGTTTGATTTTGGCCGGAATAAATTAAAAAAAAAACCGGGTTTTGTATCAAAACCCGGTTTCCAACTTCACTGAAAACTGTTCACTGAAAACTGTTCACTGTTTACTGAAACTACCCACCTTCCTGATACATCGACTCAATTTCATTCTCAAAATTTTCATTAACGATGCGGCGTTTAATCTTGAGTGTAGGCGTGAGTTCTCCGTCTTCGACTGTGAAATCACGGGGCAATATCCGGAAAGCACGCACCTGTTCTACCTTCGCAAAATGCGTATTTACCTTCTCGTCAATGCCTTTTTGGATGAAGGCAATGAGTTTGGGATCCTCATGAAGGGTGCCTGTGATGCCATTTTCATCCGCAAACTTTTGAGCGGCAGCGGGATCAAGCGTAATCAGCGCCGTGATGTAACGCCGCTTTTCACCAATAACGACGGCTTGCGAGACCAGCGGAATGTTTTTCAAGGCAGCTTCAATATTCTTGGGCGCAATGTTTTTGCCGCCTGAAGTAATAATGATCTCTTTCTTGCGGCCGACGATGGTGAGGTAGCCATCTTCATCAAATTGGCCTAAATCACCGGAATGTAAACGGCCGTCGTAAAGTGTTTCTTCGGTAGCAGCGGGGTCTTTGAAATAACCCTGAAAGACGTGCGGCCCTTCCACCATAATTTCCCCGTCTTCATCGAGCAAAACCTTTGTGCCAGGCAGCTCTAGACCGACCGAACCAATTTTATTGGCGTTGGGTAGATTGGTCGTCGTCGGGCCACAATCTTCAGACTGACCATAAAGTTCAAGCAGCGGCACATTAACTTTGTTGAAGAAGTCGATGATGTCGGGTGAAATGGGAGCCGCCGCAGTGATGCAGAATTTAGCGCGTTCGAGTCCTAACCCCACTTTGATTTTGGAGAAGACGAGTTTTTCGGCCAGGTTGTGTTGTATTTTTAACAACCCTGTTGGCTCCTTCCCCTGTCGTCTGAGGGCAGACCCTTTTTCGCCAACACCCAACGCCCAATGTGCGATTTTTGCTTTAACGCCAGTGGTCGCTGCCATGTTTGCCTGCACCCCATCCCGGAAGCGTTCCCAAATGCGCGGAACACCAAAGACGACGGTTGGTTTTACTTCTTTGAAGTTCGCGTTGAGATGATCTTGTGGTGAGAATTGCGCATAGTAAACCTGGTAGCCTGCGGTAATGGCGGCGTGGATGGTGAACATTTGCTCCGCAATATGGGAGAGCGGCAAATAGGAAAGCTCAGAATCTGAAGGCGTGATGCCAAATAACTCTACCGCCATTTTTGCAGTCCAGGCGATGTTGTTGTGGGAGAGCATAACGCCTTTGGGCGGGCCTGTTGTGCCGGAGGTGTAGATGAGTTGGGCTAACTGATCCGGTTCCAGGCTGTTGAGCCGTTTATCGATTTCTTCATCACTGACATCGTTGCCCAGAGCCATGAAAGCGTCCCAGTCGAGCACGAGTTCATCATCAACGCTGGCGTCTTTCATCAGGATAACTTTTTTGAGTCCGGGTAGTTGGTCTCGAATTTCGTTGATTTTTTGCCATTGGCTCTCGTTTTCGATTAAGACGAAGGGGGCTTCAGAGTGGTGGATGATGTACTGTACTTCGGCTGGCGAATTGGAGGTGTAGATGCCTGTCGCATGGCCGCCAGCTAACAAGCCACCCAGGTCAAATATAGTCCATTCTGGCCGATTGAAACCCAGAATACAGACACCTTGCCCTTTTTCAAAGCCCAATGCGACGAGTGCTTTGGCTGCCTGGCGTACTTCGTCGAGGAACTCTTTCCAGGTGGTGGGTACCCAATGGTCTGTGGTGCGCACATAATAGGCAGGGGCGTTGGCACGTGAACGGCCGTTTTCATGCAAACGGTGTAAGACGGTATCTACGGTCATCTAACTCCTCCTCAGGGGAAACAAATGGGTCAATAAGACAATATATTTAGCGAAAATTAATTCGCATTGTTGAATAAGTTGAAAACCGAAATAGAAAGCCACAGCGTAGTTGAAAAGAAGGATATATAGTCTGTGGGTTAAGCGAATTATGGATACATGTTCCTTTTGTAGCATAACTGGAAAAGATAGGCAATTATTTGATGTGGTTTAGGTGAGCGTAGCTGCTGCTGCTGTTAACGAGAGATTATAAAAGTCTGCCAGACTTCTGTAATCTGGCAGGTTATCGTTAGCGGATGAGACTAGAACGGCCGTTTTCAATTCCAACTTCCTGCCGTTCTCGATTCAGGAAAAAGCTGATGTGGGTGTAACCAGCCTCAGTTAACAAATCCAACGCATCTTCAAAATTAGCGGCCACGCGCCCTGGTTCATGAGAATCAGAGCCAAGCACCACAGGGATGCCTCGCTGCTGCATTTCAGCCAGCATCGTGGGGCTGGGATTCATCTCAGGGAACGGTTTGTTCAGGCCAGAGGTATTGAGTTCCATGGCCACCCCTGTTTTGGCGATGCGGTCGAGACTGTGGCGAATATCGTTTAGCAGCGGTTCCACGCGCCAGGTGCGCGGAAACATAATCTTGACCAAATCCGGGTGAGACAGGGTATCAAACAAGCCAGATTCCGCCGACTGCGCCAAATGTTCAAAATATTGCTGCTGGAAGGCAAAATCATCCCCGTTGTCGTAGACCTTTTTGTAATATCCAAGCATGGGATGGATGGAGCCGAGTACATGGTGGAACTCGGCACGGGTGAGTAACGCTTCAAGAAACGGCTCCATGCCTGGCACGTAGTCACATTCCAGCCCCAGGCGTATATCGATGCGCTCTGCCCATGTCTGCCGCGCCCGGCCGACCATAGTCACGTATTCATCAAATTGCGCCATAGTCATGCGCACTTTTGGCGAAAAATCTGGCGTGGGGCCAGGATTGTGGCAGGTGACGACGATGCCTTTGAGGTTGCGTTTTTCGGCGACGGCAGCAAATTCTTCCGGTTCTCCGCGTGAATGTTTGCAGAGCGGGGTGTGCATGTGTGAGTCATAGAGAATGGGAGATGGTGTTGATTGTGTCATAAGTTAAATTTCCGTTTCGTAATTTTGGTGTTTTAAGTAGAGGCAAGCTGACACTTGAGCTTGTCGGAGCCGTCGCCTGAGCTTGTCGAAGGCAAAGGCGGCTCTGGCTCCGACTGGCTCAGACGCCGCCTTGTGGTAATTCCCAGCCTGGCGCGCCGAGGTAAGGTTGCAAGTCTTCGTCTTTTAATAGTTCGCGCACGCTGTCGGCGATGTCGATTTCTTCGGCTAAAACGGCGTCTTGATAGCGGGTGGCCCACCGGTAGATGAGGCCGCCTGCGCGGCGTAGTTCTACGAGCATCAGTTGTGCCAACGGCCCGCCATCCTGTAAGAAGCCGGATTCGACGTAATCTTTTTCGGTTTGGGCGGTGTCGTAGGGCAGCCGTCTGAGTTCTGCCTGCCAGCCTGATCTATCCCAGGTAAAACGGCCGTAGCTGGCTCGCCGGTCGCCATCAAACGGGGAGCCAACCGCGCCGATGTTGACAACCAGCGAATCGTTGAAGCGCCGGATGAAGGCACGATGGGTATGGGCTGTCACAAAAACGGCCGGTACTGGCGCGATTTGCTCATACAACTCCTCGTCGCTGCTGTTGAGCATGATGCCATCTCGATTGTTTTTCATGGAGGCGTGACGCACGCGGAATTCGCTGCCGTCTTTGGCAAACCAGCTAAATTTTTTGGGTAAGGATTTTAGTGAGTGAACGTCGCCGTTAAGCTGTTGGTAAGCAAAATAGGCAAAGCGCCATAATTCAAAGTCTGGTTTATTGTGGGGGACGTTTGGTGAGGCGCAGGCGATGATGAAATCTTCATGGTTGCCACGAATGGCTTGCCATTGGTCGGTTTGCATTTTGGCTTGCACCAGGCGCAGACAATCGGCAGACAAGGGGCCGCGATTAACGATGTCGCCATTAACTATGACGAGGTCGGGCTGCCATTTTTCGATGTCTTCTGTTACGGTTTGAAGGGCGGGAAAATTGCCGTGAATGTCGGATAATACTGCGATTTTCATGATGTTTATTGATTGTGAGTTTCGATTAACAAAGCTGTTAAGTCTACACTTTTCAGGTTTTGGGTCAAGCGTTACTTTTGGTGGCAATGGCTGTGATAGTGGACAAACGGCCGTTTAAGCGATAAAAATACTGGACTTAATTTGAAGCAAGAGGAATGCATAAATGGCAGAAAAAAACGGGCAGATTTATGTTATCGGACACCAAAATCCAGACACTGACGCCATTGCGTCAGCCGTGGGTTATGCCTGGTTATTGCGTGACCAGTACGGCAGCAATGTTATAGCGGCTCGCGCAGGCCAGCTTAACCCGCAAACCACATGGGTGTTGAACCGTTTGGGCCTGGAACCACCGATCTTAATGCCAGATGCTTCACCCCGATTTGAGTCTATCTGTCATCGGTTTAATACCACAACACCGGAACGGCCGTTACGCGAAGCATGGTCTATTGCCAACAAAACAGGGGGCGTCGCCCCTATCGTTACCAAAGACGGCAAACCATACGGTATGGTCACCGTGCTCAGCCTCTTCGACTTCTTGAGCCGTGCTGTCGGTTCTCACCCTCGGCGTGAAGAAACTCAAATTTCCGAACTGCTCGACCGCCCCGCCAAAGAGGCATGTGACACGGAAGTACCGCGCTTCAACTTCAACACGCGCATCAAAGACGCGCTGCCGCGCATTTTGCGCGAAGAGCGCAGCGAATTTTGGGTCGTTGATGAACATGGCAGCTATGCAGGCGTCTGTCGTCAACGGCAAGCGCTGAATCCGCCCCGGTTGCAAGTCATCCTGGTGGATCATAACGAAGCAGGCCAATCCATTGGCGCTTTAGATGAAGCCGATTTACTGGAAATTCTAGACCATCACCGGCTGGGGAATCCCACCACCCGCACACCCATCCGCTTTACCATCGACACGGTGGGCAGCACCAGCACCCTCGTTTCTGAGCGCATAGACGAAGCTGGCCTGAGTGCGCCGCCAGAGTTGGCCGGGCTGCTCCTGGCTGGCCTGCTTTCTGACACGTTGGTTCTGGTCTCGCCGACCACCACCAGCCGTGATCACGTAGCCGCCGACCGGCTGGCTCGCTGGGCTTTTATCGGCGGTTCTCCGCTGGAAACTGAAACCATCCAATCTTTTGGCGATCAAATGATCGAGGCTGGTTCTGGTCTCACCTCACGCAAAGCTAAAGACATTGTGTCTGCCGATTTCAAGCAGTACGAATCCAGCGGCTATAAATTTGGTATCGCTCAGGTTGAAGTGACCAATTTTGCCCAGCTTGAAGAGCATATCGCTGACTTGCGAGAATCTTTGATCAATTTACGTGATTCTCGGGCGTTGGATTTTACGATGCTTATGGTTACTGATGTCGTGCGGCGCACCAGCCGTCTCATTGTTTCTAATGAAATTTCAGCGTTGGATGTTCTGCCTTTTCCCC
>JACSSI010000130.1 GCA_014879345.1 Anaerolineae bacterium
ATCCCAGAGGTACGGGATTCTTCACTACGTTCAGAATGACACAAACCCCAGCAAATCCTAAAGAGCCAGCTTTTTTTATCGCAGAGGCACGGAGAACGCGGAGTTTTTCTCTGGTATTTTTTGTTCTCCGCGTCTCTGCGCCCTCTGCGGTTAGTTTTTCAGTAGACGCAATAGTTTGGTTTCTATTTTTGATTAATAAGGCTAAACAGGTGCTGCTTCTTCTCTTTGAGCCATCTGTTTGCTGAAAACGAAGCCGATACCCACGCTTACCAACGTGGCAATAATTGTCCACAGGAATATCCCGCCGCTGTAATAGCCAATGGCAAACCCTGTGCCTACACCCGCCGCCGACCACGCGGCAATGGGTTGCTGCCGTTCTTGCCAGCGCAAGAACACGGGGCTTTCACCATCCGGGTCTGCTAATCGGGTGGACAACCATGTCAGGCCAATAAGCAGCAGAGGGTCGAGCAAGTTGCCGATGTTTTGGATGGTGTTGCCTGGCGCCAGATTGCCATGCGCGGCGATGTCTTGCAGATGGACGATGGTTGCTCCGAAGCCAAGAATAGCGGTGGCGATGATGGTTGCCGTGCGAAAGCCATCCCGTTTTCCGATGGCTACCAGTCCCAATACGCCGATTAATAAGTTAGCGTACCCCATCTCTAGCTGGAACGGACTGCCTGCCGCCCAACCAATTCCTTCGGAAATCTGGTCGGACAAGAAAAGATGCCCAAACGCGCCCCCAATGCCGTTTGCGCCGACGCTGATGGCAAAGAGGTAAATCATGAACAGCTCAATCCGTCGTGATGGGGTTCGTGCCTGCCGGTCTAATAGCATGTGGCCGGTTGCCAGCAGCAGGGGCAAGATGGAGTATGCGAATAGGCGTCCTAAAAACAGTTCGTTCATTGTTTGTTTCCTCCGGATGTGGCTTAACTTGATGGTTTCAGTATAGGGGAACGGCCGTTTCCTGTAACCAATCAGCCGGTGGAAAAACAGGACGCAGGTGGTGGGTTCTGCAATCAACCGATCGGTTGACTGTTGTTTCAGTTTTAGCAAATTATAGGGGGCGGGAAACGGCCGTTATCTGTTATAATCCCACTTGAATCAATTAACGAAAACAGAGGTCTAACGTGATACAGCCGCATTTATTCCCACTCGATGATATAAGAAGCCAAAGTTGGTTTGCTGAAGCTCTGGTTTCCCTATCCGTATCTGAATCTCCTGGATGGCCAGATGATTTTGGTGATTCGTTAATTGAATGGAATCAAGGCAGAGAAGAAAAGATCAGGGTATTAAGCCTTTTTAGTGGCGCCGGGGGTTTAGACATTGGTTTTCATGATGCGGGTTTCGATATTGTCGAATGTAATGAGATTGAAAAAGACTTTGCAGCCACCTTATTGGAAAACAGCAAACCTGGGAAGCGGCTGCATGGCTGTAATGTTGTTTGCATGGACATTAACGATTATGAACCATCCTTAGATAATATAGATTTCATTATTGGTGGACCTCCATGCCAAACTTTTTCTGCTGCAGGAGCAAGAGCCGCTGGTGTGAACGGCACAGATGATGACAGAGGAAATCTTTTCAGACAGTACGTCCGATTACTAAAAAAACTCAATCCGAAGGGTTTTTTGTTTGAAAACGTTTATAGAATAATTGGCGCTCAAGGCGGGAAGCCCTGGAAATTGATTCAAGAAGAATTTAGAGAAGCCGGATACAGACTTTATTGGCGAATTCTGGATGCGGCAGATTTTGGCGTTCCCCAATTTCGTGAAAGATTAATTATTGTCGGCTTGCAAGAAGGAGAATTCCAATTCCCTTATCCCACTCACGGCCCAGATTCTTCAGATAACAGACCTTATTATTCTGCTTCCCTTGCGATTGACGAAGTAAGCTCTAAAAAAGATGGGAATACAGTTGGTGGAAGACATGGACACCTGCTCAACGATATTCCGCCCGGATTGAACTACAGCTTCTATACCGATAGAATGGGGCATCCTACCCCTTACTTTGCTTGGCGCTCAAAATTTTCGGACTATCTTTATAAAGCAGACCCTGATACACCGGTTAGGACAATCAAAGCGCAAGGGGGACAATACACTGGGCCTTTTCATTGGGAAAACAGAACATTTACGATTGAGGAATTAAAAAGGCTACAAACATTTCCTGACAACTATGTAATTAATGGGAATCGCCAAAAAGCAATTCATCAAATTGGAAATTCAGTACCCCCTCAACTAGCTCGCATACTTGCTTTAAGCATTGCTCAACAAGTTTTTAACAGACCTCTTCCTTTCAAAATAAAATTGTTACCCGATTCGTTTGAACTTGGCTTCAGATCTCGAAAAAGCAAATTAACCAAGATATATGCAGAGAAAGCCGCAGTAGCAATTGCCAAAATTGATAATAAAGAAAAGGAACTGCCTAAAATAGTAGAGACCAAAACCACATACGCTACACTTACCGATGATCTCGTGCTATTAATTTCAAAGAGCAATTCAAATTGGGATTATTGTTTTGAACATCATATCTCTGACAACCGAATATTCATAAAACTTTGGGACAAGAGGAAAAGCGAATCTCTTAAATATGAATATGCTATAAGCCCCAACGTTGAGCATAAATCACATTTGACGATTAACGCCATCATAATGCAATCTTTTTCAAGCAATCCGGACTCTGTAACTGCCATCTGGAAATATTTAGAGAGTTTAGTAAAGTCACATTTTCATAAAGACGACTTGGTACAGCTTTTGGGTTATTACCAATACTCTAACAACTATGCCACTTCACTATCTATTAAGGACGCATCTCTTAACGAATTCCCGTTTTGGCGAGTGTTGGCAAATGTCTCACGAGGTAATATTGTTGGGAATCTAGCTCACATTAGCGATATTTCATCTGCATACGGGATAGATGAAGATACTTTGTCATCTCAATTACGGAAATTGAAATCATTAGGCTTTGAAATCAGAAACCATAATACCAACCAACAAATTAAAAATAATCACATACTTATCCCCTATTCTTTTCCAAGTTTGAATGAGAGGAGTCTTCAAAGATTAACGGAGTTATAGATGGAATATAAACAAGATATCGCGCAGCGACATCTTCGCGTATTTGAAGATAGAAGTGAATACTACGCAGAAAATGGCGAAAAGGAAATGTTCCAGGAAGGAGCCATCTCCACAGATGCCAAGAAAAGAATCAAGAAAATTCGGGATTCTTTTGAAAACGGCTTTCTCGATAATTTAATAACGGATATATTCGCGGGTAAAGAAGGTATTGATATAGGGCAAATTAGTCTTTTGGCTTCAGAATGTGTTAATGCTCTTGTGGACTCTTTGACAAGCGAAGTGGGCAGGGCGTTGATCGGCTTGTCTGTTATGCAGCTTTGTATTAAATCAATCGAACCAGAACAGAATATTCGACTACACAAGGGCAGTGCAAATTCTGCATCTTTTTCTTGGGTTGAAGGGATTTCTATGCGCACACTCGACAAGAAATATGTAACGCCAACCCTACGGAAATATAATCTACTTCGCCTAAATGCTGATGGTTTTATGATGACTAGAAGTCTTGCAGAAAACTATCCTTATACATTGTTATACAAAGCAAATTTGAGAGGGGCCAGAGAGCAATGGCTTCTCCTTGTTGAAGAGGTTGAAAGACAAAATTCCTCAGCCATTGAAACTTTAAAGTACCTTTTATCAAGGCTTATCAACGCAGCTTCGGATTTTGAAGATGCTGCTGATAAACTGCTCAAATCTGCTCATAGTATTACCCCTTATTTTTCAGATCGAAAGGAAATCACTTCCCTTTTGAAACAGCACTCTGATATTTCAGACTATGCTGCTCGACTATTAGAGATCAACATGCACTCATTGATGCAAGCCGCTGTAGAAACCGGAGCGTTTGGCGTTATTGAAGTAAAGCCTTTATCTCAAATGAGATCCGCAAACAAAAAGCATGGCAATATTGGAGATATTGAATTGCTAGAAGACGACCAAATCGTAGAATCTTGGGATGCCAAATATGGAAAAGGTTATCTCAGAGAGGAAATCGAAGAGGCTGTGGAGAAACTTCGGAATCACGATTATATAAAAACAGTAGGTTTTGTGACGAGTGTTGAAATTGAAAGAACCGATGAAATACAGAAAAGAATTGATGAAATTGAACAGCTTTATGCCATTCAACTTGAAGTTCTTGTTCTTGAGGATTGGATAGACAGAATTTTTAATACTGCTATTGAGAGCGGCTTTGTGACTGAAAAAGAGATGTCACAAAATTGGTTTATTACGTATTGTGAGTATTTATCGCAAAAGCGAAGAATAAACGCACCGATTGACGAACCTTGTCTTGACTGGGTGAATTTATTAGTAAAAATTATCGAGAATATATAGCCAAGTAATAGCAATGAACAAGATTCACTTAGGGCTTGACCGTGAATAACCTTTGACTTTGGTAAACGGTCAAGCCTTGCGGATGAGTTTTCTATCAAATTTAGTTTGTGAACGCATCTTTAGCTTCGTTTTCATAAAAAAGCTTAATCGTTGTCCTCCATAAATTCCCATCAAAACTGCTGTTACCCCCATCCCTCCCACAAAAAAAGACCGGAAATCAGCCAATCGCCAATCCCCGGTCTCCAATCTTCAATCTTTTTTCTTTAATCTTTAACACGCACTCAACACACTCTCAAACCCCACCAACGCCCGGTCAATCACCTCATCCGTATCCGCCATGCTGGTATACATGCGGCTGCCCGCCAGCGTGATCAGCCCTTCAGCCATATAGGCCGCGCCCATCTCTTCCATCATAAACTTGCGCGACTTCGCCTCTGGCAGCGCCTGTGGATCCATAATATCCAGCAGCATCACGCCAGAGGTCTCCAGATGCACAATCGAGCCTTGATTGTAGGCTACAAACGGCAAATTGTACTTGTCGATGATGGCTTGCAGCCCGGCCGTTAGCTTATCGCCAGCCCGACCCGCAATGACCGGCGCATTCGTCAGTTCCATCTCCAGGATAGCGTAATAACCCGCCGCGCTGCTCAACGGATTCGCCGACAGGGTTCCGCCCACGTAAGCCCGTTCCTTCCCTGATTCCAAACCGGCCGCCAACGTCGCCATCACTTCCGCGCTGCCGCCTAAACCGCCCGCCGCCGGATAACCACCTGCCACGCACTTGCCAAAAACTGTCAGGTCTGGCTTCACGCCGAAGTAGCCTTGAGCGCCGCCCAAGCCGAGCCGGAAACCCGTCACTACTTCATCAAAGATGAGCAGTGCGCCAAATTCATCGCACAGGTCCCGCACTTTTTGGTTGAAATCATGGTGAATGGGTCGTGTGCCGCTTTCAGGCCCAACTGGTTCCACGATAACGGCCGCTGTGCCGCCGCGTGGGTCGTTCTTTTCCAGCATTTGGCGCAGTTGAGCCAGATCGTTGGGGAAGAATTCTTGCGTTTCTTTGAGCGCTCCGCCGGGGATGCCAAATGCTTCCATCGCACCCGTGCCGGGGATGTGCAGGCCATAGACCAACTGATCGCTCCAGCCATGATAGGCACCGCCCACTTTGATGATTTTGCGTTTGCCGGTAAACACCCGCGCCGCCCGGATCGCGCCCATGACGCCTTCGGTGCCGCTGCCCAACATGCGGAACATTTCCACGGCGGGCATATGGCGGTTGATCAGTTCAGCCAGTTTGTATTCGTATTCATGAAACAGGCCGGTAACGGGGCCACATTCTCGAATGAGGTCGATGACTTTTTCCTGGACGGGCTTGTAGTTGCTGCCCAACACGGTGGGGCCGCCTGCCTGCAAAAAGTCGATGTAGACATTGCCGTCCACATCCCACATGTAGGCGCCATCGGCCTTTTCAATGGCGATGGGGAAGGGGTAGTTGAAGGCGAGGTTGTGCTGCACGCCGCCAGGGATGAGTGCTTTGGCCTTGTCTGTCATCTCTTTGGAACGGGTACAACGGCCGTTAAAATAGTCCAGGTACTCCGCCATTTTCTCCCGCTGAATGGGGCGCATAGGTTGCGCCACCAACCCATCCAATTGCGCCAGCACCTTATCCGTATCGTGCCATTGGGAGATGGCGTATTGTTGTTGTTTTATTGGTTCTGCGATCATGAAGGGGGTTCCTCCACGTAGTGCGTAGTGCGTAGTACGTATAGTTACGCACTACGCACTACGTATTACGCAATAATTAGTATTCTATTTCTTCCGCGACAATCTCAATAAGCGTTTGGATTTTTACCGCATCGGGCAGGTCTCCAGCCACTTTAAGAGCGCCAGACATGTAAGCGGCTTTGGCGTCTTTGTCACCCGCAAAAACCATGGCGGCGTCAAGAGCCGACATCGAGAGGGTGAGATTGGCATCGTCCAACGCGCCTTCACCCATGCTAAAAGCGCCATCTTCCACGACCAGCCAATAGCTGCCCAGGCCTTCCAAGTCAAACACGATGCGCCGGTTCCAATCTTCGACCTCATCTTGCAAATCTTCGACCTCATTGCCCATTTCCACAAAAAGGGTCAGGTAAGCTGGAATGTCGGCGACATCAAATTCGCCGTCCTGGATTTTTTCGTTGAGGGATTCTTTTAGTTGTTCGTTCATTTTGGTTGATCTCCTTTGAGAAAGATTGATGATCAAAGATTGAAGAATAAAGATTGGCGTCTCGACGAATACAATCTTCAATCTTTATGCTTTAATCATTGCTTTGTCTTGTTAACTTCTTCTTACGCCGAATTTCTTTGCGCTGTTCACTGCGCAGCATCCCAAAAAAGGAGTCGGCGCTTTCTTTCGATAAATAGGTGATTTCTTTGCCAGTTGCCAGCGCCGCTTGATAAACCTGGGCGCATTTTTCCAGCACTTTGATATTGGTTTTGGCAACGTCCATGCTGACACCCATGCAAATAATGCCATGATTTTGCAGGAGGTAGGCGTTGCATTGATTGTCTAACCTGGCCGCCAGATTGCCTGCTAAATCGGGGGAACCAGACATGCCATATGGCACGATCTCTACGCAATCGCCCAACTGGGTCACTTGCTCGTCAAACAAGGCGGGGATGGGCGTGTTGATGATGGTGAAGACGCTGGCAGTCGGCTGGTGTGTGTGGATGACGGCGTTGACATCGGGGCGATTTTGGTAAACGGCCGTGTGCATCCCAGTCTCAATGGAGGGGGTGAGTTCGCCTTCCAGCGGGGTCTTGTCAAAGGCATAAACACAGATGTCGTCCAGGGTGAGGCCAAGATAATCGCGGCTGGAGGGGGTGATGGCTAACGCCTCTTCTCCTTCGATGCGGATGGAGACGTTGCCGCCGGTGCCGATAAGGTAGCCTTGATGGGTTAGTTCTTGACAGGTATCGAGTACTTGTTGTTTAAAGGGTTGGTAATGGCTCATGGTTACTCCGGTATAAAGGTTGCAAGCTGCAAGTTTGCGAGTTTGTTGAGTGGAAATTTGCAGGAAACGAACCAGGTGCGGCGCTTTCAGTTTAATTACGCCACACCTGGTTCCTCTTCTCATATTAAATTGTAGGGGATGATGACAAGGTTCACATCATTCTTTGGGATGATATTGGGGATGAAGATATGGTTATTTTTTGGCGCGGCTTACCAGGATTGTGGCTGGCACAAGTTGGATTTGCACTCCGTCTGGAGCGGTAACTTGAGGTGTCATTTCTTGTTTGTCTTGCTCCCAGGTGGATAAATCCAGGGTTAGCTGCACCAGGTCTGGATCGGATTCTATTTCGCGTAGTTGTGGCAATGGGCCACTAAGTAACAGGTCAAGCTGGTCTTGAGAGAACGTCAGTTCCGTATCTGCGGGGGCGTTGATGATGTTGATGGGACGGGTGACGACGAGATCTCCGGTGCGCGGCATGATTTCGACGATGACGGTGACGAGGGAGACGGGTTTGCCATTTTGGTCAACGGCCGTTATGCCTTCAGGCAGGTCTAGGGGTGTTTCAACACTCAGATTGCCCACAGCCTGACTGATGTCAACGGGCAGGGTGTTGAGGAAGCCGCCGATTTCAGCCAGGTCTTCCGGATTGCCGCGTAAGGTGACGTTGTTAGGTGTGGCACGCAGGTTGCTCAGCCAATAGCCCTCTGGCAAAACGCCTTCGGTGGTAGCGCGGACGCCCACTTCACGAGCGTTTTGTTTGCGGGTGATGATTTGGGTGATTTGAGCTTCATCAGGATCGAGCGTGACGCCTTTGATTTCTTTGCCAGTTTCATCTACAGCGCGTAACGGCCGTTGTTCCTGAATAGTGGCGCTGGCATTGGCAAGTGTCAACGTGGTCTGAACGGCGGCCACCTGATTAACCAGTGGCTCTGGTCCCGTTACGGAAACATAAGTTGGGGAAGCAATAGGTGTGCCAACAGTCTGGTAAGCGGCGGACAGCATGTTGGGGTCTTTGGTTTTAACCGTGACCGGTAAGGTAATGGTTTTAGTTGCAGCCAATTCAACATCTAATACCGGTGGTTCAATGCCTACCACTTCAACATTTGGCGAGCCTGTTTTGATTTGCACAGTGGGTTGATGCAAGCCAGACTCCATCTCGGCCAATGAAATGTATGCCTGAAAACTGTTGGTATTAAGCGTGGGCATGACATCGGCGGTGGTGCGCACGGTGACAGCGATGTTTTCTGGCAGCGGCGACATGACGGTCATGCCTGCTGCCAGGTCTTCAACACGTAAAGTGATATTGCTAAACTGCGGCCGTTCTGTGGGATTGGTTTCTTCGATAACAAACGTCCACAAGGCGAGTGTCATGAGCATGGCTACCAGCAGCCAGCCAATTGTGCCAAACCAGCCGCGCCAGTTGGGTCTTTGTTTGATGGAAGGGAGTTTAGCCGCTGCCAAACGCAGGCGCTCTGACCAGGATGGTTGTTGATGCCCGTTTTGCTTGCCCATGTAAAAGTCGAGGATGCGTTGGCGTAAGGCGGCGCTGTCGAGATTTTGCGTGAGATGTCCGTGGTGGGCGATGGAGATGCGGCCTGTTTCTTCACTGACAACGATGATCAGCGCATCGCAAATTTCGCTGAGGCCGACAGAAGCGCGGTGGCGTGTACCCAGCCGTCGTTTCGATGCGATTTTTTGTCCTGTTAACGGCAGCACACAACTGGCCGCCACCACCTGGTCGCCCTGGATGATGACAGCGCCATCGTGCAGCGGTGTCTTGTCGAAGAAGATGGTCTGCATTAGCTCGGCGGTGACACGGCCGTTTACGGAGATGCCGGTGTCGATGATTTCTTGCAGGGAATCATCCCCTTCCAGCACGATGAGTGCGCCGGTGTGGCTGGCGGAAAGGTTGTCTACGGCGCGTAGCAGTTGGGGCAGCAGCGTTTCAATTTTGGTTTGACGGAGAGAGCGGCTCAAACCGGTTGCCCGTCCGGTGCGTTCCAACCAGCGCCGGATTTCGGGCTGGAGGGCGATGGGTGTGGCGATGAGCAGGATGAGAAAGGCGGCACGCAGTATCCAGTCGAAGGTGGGCAGGGGCAGGAAGAGTGTGCCCACCAGCAAGAACAAGATGAGCAGCAGTCCACCCCGCAGCAAGAAGGCGGCGCGGCTACGCAGCAGGATGAGGATGAGGAAAAGTAAAACGGCCGTTACCAGAATGAGGTCTAACCAGCCTAAGGCATCTAAAGCGAGGAGGCGGAAACGGGTGTCGGCGATAAAAATTTCTAATGATTCCATGATAAGCTGGTAAGCTTATCGCCGTTTCTGCTATTTGCCTAAACGATTTACCATCGTCTAACCAACGTGAAATCAACTG
>JACSSI010001230.1 GCA_014879345.1 Anaerolineae bacterium
TGGGTATTACGCAGCAAATTCCGATTGGCAAACAAAACGGCATCCCAAGCCAATGGCTCCTGATAGAGCAGTATGTTACGTATAAACCACCATCCAGCACTCAAAAAAGTTCCGAGAAAAACAAAGAGAAGCCCAATCGCTCTTGATTTCCAGGCATGATAATGCCAGGCAGAGAAAACCAATCCCAATACAATCACACCACCCAGGGCCAATCCGCTCGCTTTGCTTAGGATGGCAAATCCCCATAACAAGCCCAGCAAGAGATAGTGCCAACCTGGAATTGATGACGAAAACAGGAGTTTAACTAACCACCATATTGTTAAGGTACTAATCGCGATAATAAGCGTATCGTTATTCACAACGGCGCTAAGAAAAATAAACATCGGGTTAAACGCGACAACGGCCGTTGCCAACAACGCTTGCTGCGGAATAATTAACCGCGCAATCCCGTAAGTGCTGACAAGTGTAATACACGCCAACACCGAAGATAAGAAACGAACAATATGAACCGCTAATGCTGTGTCCCGATAGGGGAATGCTTCAGCGGCTGAATGATAATGAACATTGATGCCAGCACCGTTAAACCAATCCTCATTGAGTGGGGCCACGTCATATAAATCATCTGTATTGATAACGGCCGTTACCGGAGCCATCAAAAGATAGTAGAGCGGCGGCTGAAAAACCTCATGCCCAGTTGTGGGTGAATCTGCAATAATATGAGGTAGTTTCTTTTCTGTCTTGAACCATGTCACATAATGGAAATGAGCAAATTCATCGGGTGATTCAAAGAGTGGTATGCTCACATTATAGATGCTGCACAACAGCAAAAACAGAAACAATAAGGCAGCAAGTCCTCTATATTCTTTCATGCACCGCTATTAGAACTGCTCTAAGAAACGTAAATCGTTGCCCCAGAAGTAACGAATATCGTCGATGCGGTATTTGAGCATGGCGATACGTTCCGGCCCCATGCCAAACGCAAAACCAGAGTAAATCTCCGGGTCGTAGCCACCATTGCGCAGCACGTTGGGATGAACCATGCCACAACCCAGAATTTCTACCCAGCCCGTGTATTTACAAACATTACAACCGTCACCATCACAGATGATGCACTCCACGTCCATTTCGGCGCTTGGCTCGGTGAAGGGGAAGTAGTTGGCGCGGAAGCGCACCTGCCGCTGTGCGCCAAACATACGCCGCGCGAAGTCGGTGAGCGTGCCTTTGAGGTCGGTCATGGTGATGTTTTTGCCGACGGCCAGCCCTTCTACCTGATGGAATTGCAATTCGGCGCGGGCGGTAATTTGCTCATAGCGATAGCACATCCCCGGCAAAATAACGCGGATCGGTTCCGGATAATATTCATGCATGGCATGAATTTGTCCGGGGCTGGTATGGGTGCGCAAAATAACGCCAGGGGTGGTGGTGTGGAAGGTGTCCCACATATCACGCGCCGGGTGGTGCTGTGGAATGTTGAGCAGCTCAAAGTTGTACTCATCGGTTTCAACATCACGGCTGCGGTAGACCTGGAAGCCCATATCGGCCCAGATGGCGTAGATTTCA
>JACSSI010000131.1 GCA_014879345.1 Anaerolineae bacterium
GCATTGTCACGCCATTCTGTTCTTGTTCAGCCGTGCCGCTTTTTATCGGCTTTGTGGAAAGTGGCATACCTCTGGGGGTTACTTTTTCATTTCTCATCGCTACGCCGGTGGTAAATGAAATCGCTTTGGCCATGCTTTTTGGCCTCTTCGGCTGGCAAATTGCCGGGCTTTATCTGGTAACAGGATTAACCATTGCCATTGTGGGTGGTGTCGTCATTGGACGGCTCAAGCCAGAACGATATGTTGAAGATTTCGTCTGGCAAATCAAGGTTGGTGAGCAAACGGGCGTACAATACAAACCAACCTGGGATGAGCGCATCCGCGACGCCGCCCACAGCGTGCGTGAAATTGTGGGCAAGGTGTGGCCCTACGTCATCATTGGCATTGGTATTGGCGCGTTTATTCATGGCTATGTGCCAGAAGATTATCTGGCTGAGATTATGGGGGCTGATGCCTGGTGGACGGTGCCAGCGGCCGTTTTGTTAGGCATTCCACTTTACGCCAACGCGGCTGGCATTATTCCTGTGGTCAGCGCCTTAGTAGAAAAGGGCGCGGCGATTGGCACGGTGCTGGCATTTATGATGGCTGTCGTTGCTTTAAGTTTGCCGGAGATGCTTATTCTCAAACGTGTTATCAAGCTGCCACTAATTATTATCTTTATTGTGATTGTGAGTTTTGCGATTATCTTTACAGGATATTTGTTTAATTTTGTGGTGCGGTGAAAAAGAAAGACATCATGCTAAATGAAACAGAACTAAAAGAGATAACGGCCGTTCTCAAAGCCCTCTCTGATCCCAACCGACTGCGCATTTTTTCTGAACTGATGACCGGCGACTCATGCAACAACGAGTTAATGGAAACGCTAGGGCTGCGGTCTAATTTACTCTCCCACCACCTGCGCGTACTCAGTGAAGCCGGTTTGGTCACTTCACGCCGAGACCGCATCGACGGTCGCTGGATTTATTACACAGTTGACCACGATACTGCCGCTCACTGGCATCAATGGTTCAGCACATTTTTCAATCCAGACCGCATTCAAAAACGTGTCGTTTGCGGGCCTGAAGGACAACTCGCTTTCATACCTACATCTGATTTGTTTGTAGAAACAAAGTAAGCATGGTTTGCCGCAACAAACGATTTAAGGCATCGGCGAGTTAGCGCATGATTTCACCATCCATTACAATAAAGATTTCCCAACTGGTTGCGGACGGTATATAATCATGAATAATCAGGGGCGGATGGCGGAAACCATCCGCTTCTTTTATGTCATAGTGCAACAAAGAAAATTGGCTAACCCTATGGAAAAGAAATTCATTTATCTCGATCATGGCGCTTCCACGCCAGTGCATCCCCAGGTTTTGGCGGCAATGCTGCCCTATTGGACAGAAATCTACGGCAACGACGCCTCTTCCCATGCGCAAGGGCGCCAATCTAGCCGGGCACTTAACGCCTCTCGAGAGACGATTGCACACCTGTTAAATGCCCAACCAGACGAAATAGTTTTTACTGGCTGCGGTTCTGAGAGTGACAATATGGCGCTGCTTGGGGTGATGCACCTGGCACGGCAGCAAAATCGCGGCAATCATTTGATTATCAGTTGTATCGAACATAGTGCCGTATTGAAAACGGCCGTTCTCCTCCGCGATTCCTTCAACTTTGACCTCACCATTCTGCCCGTTGATCACGATGGCAAAGTTAATCCCGCCGACGTGGCAGCCGCCATTCGACCCGATACCGCCCTCATCAGCATCATGGCCGCCAACAACGAAATCGGCACCATGCAGCCCGTTGCCGAAATTGGTGCCAT
Source organism: Anaerolineae bacterium (assembly GCA_014879345.1). Taxonomy (GTDB): domain Bacteria; phylum Chloroflexota; class Anaerolineae; order Promineifilales; family Promineifilaceae. The sequence continues at coordinate 1,808 of JACSSI010000131.1, forward strand.
CGCCCGCGCCCACGGCGTCTTGTTCCATACAGACGCGGTGCAGGCTGCCACGGTGCGCCGCTGGGATATGGCAGCCCTACCCATCGACCTCATGAGCCTGGCTCCGCATAAGTTCTATGGCCCTAAAGGCGTCGGACTCTTGTACGTGCGCAGAGGTATTGAGTTGTTCCCAACTTTGACAGGCGGTGGTCAGGAAAACGGCCGTCGCGCAGGCACTTCCAATATCGCTTTTGCTGTCGGCGCCGCCGAAGCCCTCCAACTGGTCAACGACGAGTTGGAATCCCGATTGGCACATTACACTGCCTTAACCCAACAACTGATAGAAGGCTTAACCCAGGCTTTCCCCGACGACTGCATTCTCACCGGCCATCCCACCGACCGTCTCGCCCACAATGCCAGCTTCGCCTTCCGCCATCTCAGCGGAAACGATTTGCTCATGCACCTGGATATGGCCGGTATCGGCGCCAGCAGCGGCTCCGCCTGTAAAACAGGCAATCCCAAACCATCCGCCACCCTGGAAGCCATTGGCCTGGAACCCGCCTGGACAAAAGGGGGACTGCGCCTCACCGTCGGCACATCTATCACCGCAGAGGACATTGCCTACACGGTAGATACGTTAAAGACAATTGTGCCTCGGCTGCAAAAGCTAAAAAACCAGTGAACAGTGTTCAGTGAACAGTCGAGAACTCACTGTATACTGAACACTGACCAAAGAGGAAACTTTGACTCTAAACCTACCCGACACACTTAATCCCAACCGCGTCGTGGTCGCCATGAGCGGCGGCGTGGATAGTTCTGTGACGGCTGCCTTGCTGGTAGAACAGGGCTACGACGTGGTGGGCATGATGATGCGCCTCTGGAGCGAACCTGGCTGCGGCCCTGATTCCCCCGCCAACCGCTGCTGCACGCCAGACCAAATGGCAGACGCCCAACGGGTAGCAGATCAACTTGGCATCCCGTTCTACGTCATCGACGTGCAGGATCATTTCCGCAATACCATTGTGCAGTTTTTTATCGATGAACATGCTTTGGGGCGCACGCCCAATCCTTGCATCGAGTGCAATCGGCAAATCCGCTTCACCCATTTATTCAATCAGGCGCTCGCTCTTGATGCCAACTATTTAGCAACAGGGCATTACGCCCGGGTGAAACAGACAGAAAGTGGCTACCAACTGCTCCAGGGTGTTGATGCACATAAAGACCAGGCGTATGTTCTCCACATGCTTACGCAGGAGCATTTGGCGCATGTTCTTTTTCCGGTAGGTGAATATACGAAAGCTGAAGTGCGTCAACTGGCAGAGAAATATAAGCTGCCTGTCGCTTCAAAGTCAGAAAGCCAGGATTTATGCTTTTTGGGTGACGGTGATTATCGTCGATTTTTACGTGAATATGGGGCGGAAACGGCCGTTTCCGGTCCCATTCTCACCAGCACAGGTGAAGAACTCGGTCAGCATCAAGGCTTGCCAGCCTACACCATCGGCCAACGCAAAGGGTTAGGTGTTTCCACACCACAACCAGTGTTTGTGCTGCGTAAAGACATCAAACAAAACGCCCTCATCGTCGGCTCTCGTGAAGAACTAGGGCAGCGTTCTCTCATCGCCCGTGATGTGAGCTGGATTGCCGGGTCAGCCCCGCCATCCGACAAAATTGTGTCGACTAAAATCCGGTATAAAGCACAACCTATGCCCGTTCAGATAGAAAAGGTGGCAAACGGCCGTTTTCGAGTAAAATTCCTGGAATCAGTATTCGGCATCACAGCCGGGCAGGGTGCTGTCTTTTTCGACGGTGAACAATGTCTGGGTGGTGGCATCATAGACGATTTTGAGGAAACAGCTTGAACGGAACAGCAGCACCACTGGTATTAGGTTTTTTATTGGCTACCGCTTATGGTGCCGGATTTCATTTATTAATTGGGGGGCCAGCAAAGCAAATCGTTATTTACATACTGGCTTCCTGGTTGGGCTTCATTGTTGGGCACTTTGTTGGCGATCTGCTCAACATCGAATTCCTTAAACTTGGCGCACTTCACTTGCTCACAGCCAGTCTGGGGTCATGGTTGGCTCTCATCCTCAGTTGGTGGCTATTTGGGCAAGCAGAAGAATAATCTATCTTTGAACACATAATTTATTGGTGTTATACTTAATCAGCAGGGGAAAATAATGAGTATACAGACACCCAACCAAACACCAGAACAACCATCGCCTAAACCGGCGAGTTCCACTTTGCCACAGAGCTATTCAGATCCAATAGTTACCAATAGCACACCTCCACCTTACCAACCCCCACCTGAACAGCTAATTCCCACAAAATACGTAGTTATCGGTGTTGTCATCGCCACAGTCATCACCATTGTCTCTATCGCCTTTATCATGTACATGGCAGCCAACTATGCCTTAGAAATGGCAGCACTTCGTGACATCATGATCATCGCGCTGGCATTAGAATCTTGCATCTTTGGCATCGCCTTGCTGATTCTACTCGTTATGGTCATTCGCCTGGTCAACATGTTGGAATTTGAGATCAAACCAATTCTGGAACGAACCAATGAAACCATCGGCATGGTGCGCGGTACCACCGTTTTCATGGGTGATAATGTTGTAAAACCGCTAACCACGGCCAGCAGTTATGTGGCCGGCATACGGAAAGGGATGAAAACATTGTTCGGCAATCCAAAAAATAATTTAAAATAGCAGGTTATCCTGGAGACTACAGAGACATCTCTTTGCTCTCCCAACGCTTTTAGATACTAATATAGGAGACAATAATTATGAGCGAAAACAATAGTGACTTTGGTGCATTTTTAGCTGGTTTTGTTATTGGTGGACTAGTCGGTGCCGCTACTGCTTTGATCTTGGCGCCGCAATCTGGTGAACAAACTCGTGACCAGATCTCAAGCAAGAGTGGTGAATGGCGTGAAACTGGCGGACAGCGCGTCCAGCAATATCGTGATCTATCTACTGAAAAAATTCACGAATACCAAGATCGTGCTTCTTATCTTCTCAATAGAGACAAAGAAGAAGACGAAACCAACGAAGAAATATCCCGAATCGTTCTCGATGACGGCAACGCAGAAGGAGCGGAAGCAGAAGGTGAGGATAGCACAGACTCAGCCTAAACCAATTGGGAAACGGCCGTTTGCCCAATCAATACAGTGCCTACAAATTTCAAAAACAGGCGGTTCTACCAACACCTGGAGAACGCCTGTTTTTTTGTGTAAAAAATGACCCAGATCACCTTAATGCCTTTGGCCGAATTCATTAAACACCTGCCCGAAGGGTCAAAGGGCAAAACCGCAGAACAACTCAAAAAAGCACACCAATTTGCTCTGGAAGCACATGGTGATCGATGCCGAGAATCGGGAGAACTTTACATCGAACATGATTTGGGTGTCGCTCAAATCTTACTTGGCCTCGGCGTAGACACCGCCACCCTCGTCGCCGGTGTCCTCCATGACACCCTCTACCCCCACACCAACAAAACAGAAGCAGACATCCTCAACAACTTTGGCAAAGAAGTCGGGCAACTCGTCATCGGCCTAAACAACCTCTACGCCTACACAGAAGAACACGCCTATCAACAACACCGTCAGGACGAGACTCTGGAAGCCATTCGCCGCGCCATGCTCTCCATCATCGAAGGCGACATCCGCATCATCTTACTGCGCATGGCCGACTGCCTGCAAGACCTGCGCACAGCCCACACCCTCGACCCCGATCAACAATACGAAATCGCCTACGAAGCCATGAGAATTTACGCTCCGCTGGCCAATCGGCTTGGTGTGTGGCAGCTCAAGTGGGAGCTAGAAGACCTCGCCTTCCGCTACCTACAACCAACAAGTTATCAGGATATAGCCAACAAACTCTCCGAACAACGCGCCATCCGTGCTACGCGCATCGAAAAAGCCCAAGAACGTCTTGAAGCAAAAATGAAAGAAATAGGCATCAAAGGCAACGTCACTGGTCGTCCCAAGCACATCTACTCCATTTACAAAAAAATGGAGCGCAAACAACTTGACTTCGACCAAATCTTCGATGTTCATGCGCTGCGGGTTATCGTTGAACCATCAGACCCCGAAGCCTATGCAAAAAAAAGTGGCAAAGAAAAAGATGACGAAGATCGCTTCCTTTGTTACCAGGTCCTGGGTGCAGTCCACAGTATTTGGCAGCCCATCCCAAAAGAGTTCGACGATTACATTGCTGTGCCTAAACCCAACGGCTACAAATCACTGCACACGGCCGTTATCGACCAAGATTCCGGCCAAACCCTGGAAGTTCAAATCCGCACCGCCCGGATGCACGAAGAAGCCGAAAAAGGAATTGCCGCCCATTGGGCCTACAAAGAAAACGGCACCAAAGTCACCGCCTCTGCCCAGCGTCGCATCCAAAACCTCCGCGAAGTGCTGGCTGCCATGCGTGACAGCGGCGAGGCCGATCACAACGATCAAATCTTTGAAACAGAAGTCATCGCCGAGCGCATTTATGTATTCACACCTCGCGGTGATGTCATTGATCTGCCCAAAGGCGCCACCCCCATCGACTTCGCTTATCAAGTCCATACCCAAGTCGGCCATCGCTGCCGAGGCGCCAGAGTTGATGGCAAAATGGTTAGCCTGGATTACAAGCTCAAATCGGGTCAGCGCGTCGAAATCCTTACTGCCAAACGGGGCGGGCCCAGCCGCGACTGGATGAATGCCAGCCTGGGTTATTCCGGCAGCGCACGCACCCGTAGCAAAATCCGCACCTGGTTCCGCGCCCAGGAACGTGAGCAAAACATCACCCAAGGCCGCGAAGTGGTAGAACGGGAACTCAAACGTCTCGGTTTAAGCGAAGTCTACACCGTGTTTGAGATTGCTGAAGCGCTCAAATACGACAACGAGGATGAATTCCTGGCAAAAATCGGCTTCGGTGACATCCAAACCAACCAAATCAGCGGCGCAATCGCCCTCCTTAAACAAAGCCTGCAAGAAGACGACGAACTACGCCCCTTATTACAAACGCAACCCAAAACCAAAGGTTTGACTGTTCGCGGCTTAAGTGGCCTCTATACGAAGATGGCAGGCTGCTGCAACCCCATCCCGCCTGAACCCATTGTGGGTTACATCACGCGGGGGCAAGGTGTCACCATCCACAGCCAGGAATGCAGTCAGGTCAAAGCCATCACCGAAACCGAACGCCTCATCGACGTTGCCTGGGGTTCAGAAGATGAAGCCTTTCCCATTCCAGTGGTAGTCAAGGCATATCGGCGCCCCGGCCTTATGGATGAGATGACCTCCATTCTGCGCGGCAAGCATATCGCTGCCACCAAAACAAAGACATTGACAAATGGCAGCATTCGCACCATCTATCTTGAAGTTGAAGTAACGAGCCTGGAGCAGTTAAACTGGCTTTTGCAAAAATTTGAAAATTTACCCAACGTTATCGAAGCCAGCCGTCAACGTTGGACATAAGCCCTGATAAATGTTTAAAATTATGGGTCTTTGGGAATTCAGTTGCCTCCACCTATGGCTACCCGACTTCGCGGGTATGACAAGCGAAAGAGACCTGTTAAATCACTGAATGGTTACTAAAGGGGAATAGCGGTTAGGGGCTGGCTGGTATAGGGGTAGCGGTAACGACTGCTGGGGGCGGCGGGTCTGTTGGACGGGGTGTTATGGTGGGATATTGGCGCGGCAATGTCGCCGTTGGTGTGACTGTTGGGTGTGGTGTGCTGGTGATAACGGCCGTTGCTTCCAATTCAGGTGTGGGCGTTGGCAAATCAGGATTCCACAACACAGAGAGCGTACGCGGTTCACTTTCCACCAGATTAACGTCACCGCTTCTCAAACGCACAAACCATGCCAACAAGCCAGTTGTATCCACCGTATCAATCAATGCCCCCTGGAAACGGTAGAGCGTGCCATGCGCTGGCGCGTCTAAAACACCCAAAGCCGTCTCCCGGCCCGATTCATCAGCCACATAAACACTAAATTGCTGACCCGGCTCCAACGGCATCGGCCAGTTCCAACTGTAGGTCACTAAATCAGTGTTCAACACTTCCGCCCCAGAAACTGGCGACTGTACTCGCAGCAGCGGCGAGGCTGTTTGCCCAAACGCATTGCCAAACTCTGCCGTCCAATACCAAACGTTTGGTGACTTGTAATCCGTGGTAAAAGCAACACCAACATCAGTGGCCCACTGGTTCAAAATAATACGACGATGGTCTGGACTGTTCACCCAGAATTCAACCGCCTGATAGGCATGTTCAAAACCCCAGGCTGTCGCTTCACCCGCGTATGCGCCCTGATACCGATGCCACAGCAGGCGTTCAGCCGGAAAGGAACCGTCTGAACCGGCATGACTGGTAAACTGGTAAGCGGCCATATCGGCTGTATGATTTTGGGCAGCTACACTCAGTTCATAAACATATTTCACAGGACTAAGGTTGAACTGTCGCCGCGCTTCGTTGATGTAGATGAGCAGCGCTTCCGCCTGACTTGTGCCTGCTGGCAATGGCAAGGGCTGTAAGACAAATGGTTCACTCAAATCGACTGGCTCAAGTACGATGGCAAATGGATCGCCGCCAGCAGCACCTGCTTCTTCTGAGGTGGAGGCTTTCATGACCACCGGTAAATAGGTGATCGCCCCTGTGCCGCCTTCTACATAAATCCAGCGGCCAATTTGGGTGCTGCCAAAATCGTTAACGGCCGTTAAGCTCACATAATAATCACCTTGCCGGGCATAAACATGATTAACTTGCGCCCCACTTTCCGCCTTGCCATCTCCCATGTCCCATACAAACTGGGTTACGGTTTCATCTCCATATGCCTGCCCTGCCAGCGGCTGTCCAGCAGGAACAAACTCGGTGATTTGCATATCAGCCGCCGGTGGTTGACCGACAGAGAGCGGCCAGACAGCTTCAGAACGGCCGTATTCGTTTTGAACGGTCAAACGCACGTTGTAAATGCCGGGAGTTTGATACTGATGGGTCGGATTAAGTTCAGTGGCAGTGGTGCCATCACCAAAATCCCACTGGTAAACAAGGGGGTGTTGACCGCCGCTTTCGTTGATAAAGGTGACGATTTGCCCCAATCCAGGCGTATTATCATCCATTTTGAACTGGGCGGCTGGATGCGGCACGACCGTCAGTTGGCGTGCCGCAGTGGCAGTACCAGCCAGATTTTTAGCCTCTAAGCCAAGCTCGTACACGCCCACAGATGGAAAAACGACCACCGGATCATTGACATCTACCCGACGACCATCACCCAATAACCAGGATTGGGAAATTGGGCCGGGGCCGGAGGTCGCGCCACGAAGCTGCACGGGCAACCCCACGGAGATTTGGGTGGGCACGATTATGCCATCAATTTGTGGGGGCATTCCCAGCCAAATAGCAGTGCTGGCCTGACTTTCAGCATCATTGACCTCAAGAACGGCCGTTATCACCTGTTCCGGGTTGGTAATATCAATCGTTTCCACCCGCAGCGGCAGCACAAATTGCTGAGAACCACCATTGGCAGACAAAACGGGCCGCCACGTCAGTTCATTTGTCTGGAAATTGCGGGTAGCGCCAGCCGGTAAAATATTTGATGGTAGATTAAGTTGAGAGGGTAATTGAATGGTAATCTGGGGAGTATAGGTGGTGATGTCTCGGTTTTTAGTCGAAACACGTAAGTTCAAGCTGTCGCCTGGCTGACCGATGGGTGGATCAATGACAACGGTTAGCTCCACAGCACCATCAATATAAATAATGCCAGGGTAAACGGCCGTTTGCTTCGTATTCGCAGCGGCATATTTCCAAGAGGCAAAAAGAATGCTTCCAGTTATTAAGATAATGAAAGTTAGAAAAATGCTTACGCGTAGCCTCATTGGACGCAGTTTATCAGAGTTACACCTGCAAAACAACAAACGAACCAGGGCGTTTCCAAAGTCAGCCTGAAAACAAGGCTCCCGCCAATCTTGCTTGAAAAACCCGTCGCA
>JACSSI010001231.1 GCA_014879345.1 Anaerolineae bacterium
TGGGTCTTTGGGAACTCATGGGGTTTTAGTCGTGTCATGCTGAGTGCAACGAAGCATCCCAGAGGTATGGGATGCTTCACTACGTTCAGAATGACACAAACCCCAGCAAATCCTAAAGAGCCAAAATTATTAGGAACTGGCTATGCTTACCCCTTACCGCCTTATTTGTGAATACTTCACCAATCCCATTGGTATTGATACCCCTCGACCACGACTAAGCTGGCAATCTACTGCCGAACAGCGTGGGGCAAAACAAACAGCGTACCAAATCATGGTCGGCGAAAGCCTGGCTGCGCTGGAGGAGCAGGCAAATGGCAGGTTGTGGGATAGTGGCAAAGTCATGGCTGATAATTCGGTGCATATTGCTTACGCCGGTGCGGTGCTGCAACCCGGCCAGCGCTGTTATTGGCGGGTGCGGGTGTGGGATGAGAATGAGGTTGTTTCTGGCTGGAGTGAGTCTGCCTTTTGGGAGATGGGGCTCATGGAGAGCAGTAATTGGCAGGCTGCCTGGATTACACCGGACTGGGAGGAGGAAAACGGCCGTTTACACCCATCCCCCCTTCTCCGCCGCCGTTTTCAGACAGAGAGCGGTCTCGTTGCCGCCCGTCTCTACGCCACCAGCCTCGGTCTCTACGAACTGCGCCTGAATGGTCAACGCGTCGGGGATGCCGTGCTCACGCCTGGTTGGACAAGCTACCACCATCGTCTGCAATACCAGACCTACGACGTGACCGACTTGATGCTCGCAGGGGAAAATGTGCTGGGCGCGATGCTGGGCGATGGCTGGTATCGTGGTTATTTGGGGCATAAAGGCCATCGCGGGTTGTATGGTGATCGGTTGGCGCTGTTGGTGCAGCTACAACTTGTCTATGCTGACGGCCGCGTGGAGATCATCGGCAGTGATGAGGCGTGGCGAGCTGCGACGGGGCCAATCCTGATGTCTGACCTTTACAAAGGAGAGACGTATGATGCCCGGCTGGAGAAACCCCATTGGGATAAAGCCGGTTATGACGACGATGCGTGGCAAGGGGTACGCAAACTTGACCATGATAAAGAGATTATCGTGGCGCAAACAGCGCCATTCGTGCGCCCCATTGAGGCAATCCGGCCAATAAGCATCTTGCACTCGCCCAAAGGCGAAACCATTCTGGATTTTGGTCAGAATATGGTTGGCTGGGTGCAGATGCGTGTTTGCGGCTCGGCTGGTACTGCCATCACCTTGCGCCATGCAGAGGTTTTGGATCAGCAGGGCAATCTTTATACAGACAACTTGCGCACGGCAGATCAGGTTACTCGTTACACGTTGAAAGGCCTGGTTGATACTGAGGAGATGTTTGAGCCACATTTCAGCTTTCAAGGTTTTCGTTATGTGGCAGTAGATGGTTTTCCGGGTCAACTTACGCCCGATCATTTCAAAGGGATCGTGGTTCATTCGGATATGGCTTCAACCGGTACCTTTGAATGCTCTAACCCCCTTATCAATCAGTTGCAGCAGAACATTGTTTGGGGTCAAAAAGGGAATTTTGTCGATGTGCCTACGGATTGTCCGCAGCGGG
>JACSSI010001232.1 GCA_014879345.1 Anaerolineae bacterium
GTAGGGGTTCGGTTTTCCTGCATTTGCACACCGATGAAGGGTTCAGAAGCATTATTGCTCATGATCATCCTCCACCTGCCACAGCGCACCGATGTTGTTCATCGGTTTTTTCAAACGGGACACAGCCTCATCATGCGCATCGTCACAAATGCCATCCCGAATCTGCCGCACCCTCCTGTCCGGCTGATCCTGGGGATCAGTGCTGACCTGCATCTTCTCAATGAAGTTGGCCGGATTTAACTGAGCTTCACGCCAAATGGTTTGCAAAAGCAAAACATCGGTTTTGTAGTTGACTTCTTCGGCGGAAATCGCGGCGTAGGCAATCAGTTTAGCAAAGCGATTGAACTGCCGGTTGAGCGCCCGTTCGAGCATGTTGGCTACTAGGCGTGGGAACGTTTCCGCTGGCGCTTGTTTCAAACCCAGCAGCACCAATGATTCGACGGCCACACTGAAATACAGCCCATGCCGGTCGGCATACTCTTGTACCACTTCAACCGTCTCGGCCATCAAGGACACATGTTTCCGTTCGGTCTTGCCATACCGCTCTTCACGGTTTTCTTGAATTGAATTATCTAACAAAGGGAGCCTCCAATTATTGTTGTGAAAGCGGCAAACTCGCCTGGAAAATGATAGGCATTCTTTGCGCTTTCACACACGTAAACCGCGATTGGTAATCCTGGTGTTTTGGAAACAGTTTTCGCGGTTTACACAGAAATATCTTGATTTGTAAGAAAGGGAGGCGGCATGAACCCATATAAGCTGTTTCGCTGTGAGCATATCCACTGAATTCAATAAATAGCGAGAACCAGCAAGCCTAATCAATAGCCCAAGATAGGATGCACAATATGGGGATTTAGGTTGAACAAAAGGGGTTAACAGAAAGCAGAAACCAACTGACGCGATCCACAAAATAATGGTGTTAACAAACACCAAATTATCGTATTTGTGATGATGCCGTCGCCATCGGCTTTCTGTTTCAATTGTGGTGGGTTGGACCATGCAGCCTCATCGGTGCATCATCCGTGCGTGCAAATCGTGCCTCCATTATAGTGATATGAAATCCACTGTCAAACAAAAGATCGTGTGCCTCATTGCAGATCAAGATCGTGGGACTATCTTGATGTACCCCAAGTAGCCACCTATTTACCCCTGACCACGATCCCTGCATGCACACGATCTTTTTCGCGCGAGAAGCACCCTATGGCTTGACTACTCAGGGTGGGGGGCGGGTGTTGACAGCGAAGGCAACTGCCTTCGCGTGAAAGGTCTTTGCCTTTCACACAGGGTGGGTGGGCGGGAAATCACTGCGCCAACCAGGGCATTTTGGTTTCACCAAAACCTCTGCCGTATTCCCACGCTAGCCTCTTTCAATGGTTACTGCCGCGTGAAGCGCTTCAAAGAACGGGACTCCTTCTTGGCAAGAAACAGCCCCGTTCACAAGTGCTGTTACTGAGGCTAGTCTGACAGCACCTCAGCAGCGCGGATAAGCGCATCACCGATTTCGGATTCGCCTTCGTCAATAATGCCGTCTTCGGCGTCTTCCAACATATCGTTTA
>JACSSI010001233.1 GCA_014879345.1 Anaerolineae bacterium
GTAGTTGATGAAGTGCTGCAAGGCGAACGCGCCACCTTGACCTGATTCATAATAAGCCTGATCCATGCCGAAGTCAACGAAAAAGTTCCAGGCAGCTTCATCGAAGAGGGAGAGGTAGTGGCGCACGTTCATGTGGCCCATCACATCCAGGTAGTCAGCGGGAACAACGCCCTGGTAGATGATGGGCAGTGGTTCGAGTTGGGAGGGTGTGGGAAAAGATAATTGCGTCATGGTTTAGGATTGAGCGAGAGTGAGAGCTAGAGGGCTGATTTTCCTCTTGCTCTTGCTCTGTCCTCTAGCTTGAAGGGTAATAATGCCACACCCCATCCACTGTTTCTTGCTGGATGGCTCCGTCTGCCAGGAGCAGGTCGAGGTAGCCGATGAGCATCCAGAGGCCGGCGAAGCGGAATTGGGGTGGGTGGTGGGCGTACATTTTATCGACGAGTTGGGCGGGTACATGTGTGCCTTCTGTGATGTGGGTGAGGCATTCGGCTTTGCGGCTTTGGATGCGGCTGCATTGTTTGTCGATGATGATGTGGTGATCGAGGCCGTATTTTGCGCCAAACGGCCGTCCGTGACCGGGATAAACGGCATCGATGTTGAGAGCAGCAATTTTACTCATGGATTGCATAAAGAGGGGCAGGGCTGGGATGCGATGGGGGGAGGATAACGGCCGTTCTACCACAGGCGTCGGCGTTGTTTTCAGCAGGTGGTCGGCAGAGAGCAGCATTTTGTTTTCTGGCTGGTAAAAACAGGTCATGGCGCTGTTGTGGCCGGGCGTGTGGATGACCTGCCATGCCGCACCGCCCAATTGCAGCGTACCATCAGGCGGAAATGTGCGCAGTCGTGTGGGGTCAATGGTTTCGCTTTGCTGACCGATGGCTCTCATGCCTGCCAGAATCATGTTGGCGGCGGCCTCGTCCAGGCCAACCCGGATGAGGAATTCTTCTTTGTAATAGGCGAGCCGTTTTTCCCACATCTCCTGCGTTTCAGTAAGCCAGGGGGCGCCCAATTCACAAATCCAGATGTCGGCGTCGCTGTTGGCCTGAATCATGCCTGCGCCACCAAAATGGTCGATGTGGGGATGGGTGATGATCACCCGCGAGAGATCCATGACGGTCAGGTTGTGTTCTGCCAGCCCAAATTGTAGTGCTTCCCAACTTTCCTCAGATTTGATGCCAGCGTCAATCAGCACCGGTTCCGGCTGTTTGAAAAGATAGACGTTGACGCCGCCAACGTCGAGACCTGTGGGGAGTTCTATGCGGATGGGTTCCATTTTTTTAGTGTACAGTTTTCAGTGTACAGTGAACAGTAAGTACGCGACCTACTACTGTACACTGAAAACTGTTTACTGTTCACTGGCATCAAGCCATTCCAGCATCATACGAATCTGTTGTTCATGGCCCTTGGTGCGGTAATACTCATGAATATCTTGCCAATAATTGTTGTGTGGTGTGGCTTCGTCGAAAGATAGGTTGATGAGGGCGGCGACATCGGCGTTTTCATCTGGCTGGGCGGGCATTCCCTGGGCTAAGGCTTCACGGCAATGGTCTTC
>JACSSI010001234.1 GCA_014879345.1 Anaerolineae bacterium
AAATCGGCGTCAATATCGAAGGCTCAACCCAAAGCGTGTGGGTATCTTTATCAGTTGAAGATACTGAGGCATTAATAAAAGAAGTACCAAGTGCATACAACACAAAAATAAATGATGTCTTGTTAACGGCTTTAGTACAATCATTTGCCAACTGGACAGATTCACAGACACTTGTATTGGCTCTAGAGGGACACGGCCGTGAAAACATTATCGCAGATGTGGATTTGTCGCGTACAGTTGGCTGTTTTACAAGCCTCTTCCCCGTTCTCCTTGATCTGGATGATGTTTATGATCTGGGTGAATCGCTGAAATCAGTCAAAGAGCAGTTATATGCAATTCCTAATCGTGGTATAGGGTATGGCCTCTTATACTACCTAAACCAGGATTCAGAAATTAGCAAAAAACTACGGGCTTTACCGCAGGCCGAAATCAGCTTTAATTATTTGGGGCAGTTTGATCAAACCATGCCTGCATCCAACTCGTTCAGCCTGGTTCAAAATGCATCAGGGCCTGTTCGCAGCCCCCGGGGAATGCGCCGATATTTGATCGATATTTTGGGCATCATGTCTAATGGGCAATTGCATTTTAATTGGATTTACAGCGAGAATCTGCATGAACGCAGCACAATAGAAGAGCTGGCCTGGGATTTTATAGATGCTCTGAACGCGCTGATCACGCATTGTAAATCTGAAGATGCTGGTGGTTACACACCATCAGATTTTCCTGAAGCCAAGCTAAGCCAAAACGAGCTTGATAAGTTTCTTGCTAATTTTAATAAGGGATGACTCGATGAAACCAGAAAACCTTGAAGCTATTTATGAACTATCTCCTATGCAGCAGGGGATGCTTTTTGACTCAATCTATGCACCCAATTCCGGTGTTTATTGCATACATATCCGATTTTCTTTGCAGGGTGAACTGAATATCTCTGCATTTAAGCGTGCATGGAAGCAGGCTATCAATCTCTATCCTGTTCTGCGCACTTCTTTTTATTGGGAAGGGATTGATAAATTCTTGCAAGTGGTACATAAGCAGGTTGATTTACCGCTGGAACAGCTTGATTGGCGTGACTTATTAGAGGCTGAACAGGAACAAAAACTCCAAACCTTTCTAAAAGCTGACAGTCATCGTGGCTTTGAGCTGACGGAAGCACCGCTTATGCGCCTAATCCTGATTCAGATGTCTGATACTTCTTATCAATTTGTTTTTAGCTATCACCATCTAATTATGGATGGTTGGTCAACTACAATACTCTTTAAAGATTTTTTCAGCCTCTACAAAGCATATTGCCAGGGGCAAAGTCTTCGTTTGGCACCAAGCCGCCCCTACAGTGAATATATTGGCTGGTTGCAACAACAAGATTTAAGCAAAGCTGAAGCATTTTGGCGGCAGCGGCTTGAGGATTTTACAACACCAACTGTATTGGGTGTTGATACTGTGTCTGTTGATTCGCTTGATCAAGATCAAGATTTTTTAGAAGATGAGGCTTATTTATCCGCAGAATTAACGGCCGTTGTGCAAAAGTTTGCACGACAACATCAGCTCACCTTAAAC
>JACSSI010001235.1 GCA_014879345.1 Anaerolineae bacterium
TTCATTGAATTTAATTGATGTGAATGCGCCAGAAGTTTCTTACGATGGAAAGAAGATTGTTTTTGCTGGATTACCAGATGGTAATTATAAATCAGTACCACATTATAATCCTGGTGCTTGGCGAATTTATATGATCAATGTTGATGGTACAGGTTTGAAACAGATTACTTTCTCAGACCGCGATGATCTTGATTTGTCCCAATTTAATTCTGTTAATGGGTTTAAAAAATATGATGATACGGATCCAGTTTGGCTGCCAGATGGACGTATAGCTTTCTCTTCTACGCGGTGGCCTTCCTTATCCCAATACAATGATGAACGTACTACAAATATTTATAGTATGGATGAAGATGGCAGCAATATGAAGCGCATTACGAGTGAACGGAATGGGGCTGATCGACCACTGGTTGATCCATTAACGGGACAAATAGTTTATTCTCGTTGGTGGCGAAACTTCCGTAATGCGGCTAATGATATGAGTACCGTCAAAGATCCAATTGGAGATGGGTATATTCAACACCTTGGATTGGTTGCAGAGAGCCGGTCAGGTGAATATGGTGATGCTCCAGACGCACATTTAGGACGAAATTCCTGGATGTTAGCTGCTATTAATCCGGACGGCACGGGACTTGTGCAGTTTGCTGGTGTCTCGGGTATTGGTTCTAGTGCATTTTCAAATCAGGCTTATGGCGGTAGCTTTGCTGAGGACGGCTCATTATTTACAGCTTTCTATCCAATGCACCATATAAGTGAGGCGGCTGGCTTTGGTGGCATTCGGCATTATCCAAGAGGCCCAGAAGGATATACACCAATTATAGGTGTCGCAGATGAAGGTTCTGAATTGGTTCGTGATAATCCACCTTCACACCGTGTTTTTAAAGGCGCTTATGCTGCGGATCCTGAGGTGTTGCCTGACGGCCGTTTGTTAATATCATGGGCACCAGATACTCGTCAGGATTATGGATTATATACGGTTAATCCTGACGGAAGTGATTTAACGCTGGTGTATGATAATCCTAATACTTCTGAACTCCGCGGACGTGTCGTGATGCCCCGTCCGATACCTCCAATTATTCCTGACAAGATTACTAATGTTGCTAGCTTGTTACCTCCAACGGCTAATGGCCCATATGATATTGACGGTACGTTTACATTTGATGCCCTCAATGTCTTTTTTAATGCACCGGTTGATGTTGATATAGTGAATGCACTTCCTATAGGTTCTGCGGGTACGATTCGCTTTTTCATTGATCATCAACG
Source organism: Anaerolineae bacterium (assembly GCA_014879345.1). Lineage (GTDB taxonomy): Bacteria > Chloroflexota > Anaerolineae > Promineifilales > Promineifilaceae. Next base: position 1,261 of record JACSSI010001235.1, read on the forward strand.
TACATCTTATGGTTTTCCTGAGCGGTTGGACTGGCCCATTTTATTGGATGAGATAGCTATTAATCCAGATGGCTCGGTTTCTACTGAAGCACCCGCAAATGTGCCGCTTTTTGAACAAATTCGCACATCCCAACCTGATTATTCAGTGCCGTTAACCGGCTCTACTTTCCCAGCAGGCGAAAATGGCGCTGCACATGTGGCCGGACATAATTTTGGTCGCCCCGGTGATGATGCCCGTTGTGTGGGGTGTCATGCAGGCCACACGATGATTCCAGTTCCAGTAACGGATGAA
>JACSSI010000132.1 GCA_014879345.1 Anaerolineae bacterium
GAAAACGCATAACGCAGCTCATCATTTTCAGAGCATATCTCACAGGCCAGTTTAAACTCGTCGGCGGCATAGGTGTCGATCCAATTGTTAACGCCCCCTTCCAGGATGTAAACATTGGGCACGCTCTGAGCCACCAGTACCTTCCAGGCTTCTGTAGCGGCCGCTTCATCATTGCTCATGAGTATAAACAGAGTGTTTGCTGGTTTAGCAATCAACGCAGTTGCCATTCCTTCTAAATCTTCAGGCGCCACCCGTTCTGCATCCAAAATGTGGAACAGGTTGTAATCTGCCTCGCTGCGCACGTCGAGCATTTGCACTTTGATTTTGCGGTCGTGAATTTTGTCGAGCAGTTCGGCGGGGTGGATTTGTACCGCGCCGGCGTCTAGCTGCGCCTGACGCTCGTCGGCGACTTGCGCCCAGCGGTCGGCGACGGTGGGTTGGCCGATGATGATGAGCACGATGCCGAACAGGGCAATGCCAGCCGCAGCCGCATAACGCCATTTGGGCGCCGCAGACTGATCCATGCCGCCGAATTTAGCCTCCAGTTTCTCCGCCGCGAAGAACATGAACAGTGCCATCAACACCACGCCTAGCACGACGACGCCAACAGGCAGGCCAAACAGTTGCGGCAGGGTGTAGCGTCCCATGAAGGAGGAGTACCAGAATTCCTCAAAGTATTGCACGGTCTCGCCAAACAAAAAGATGCCAAAGAAGACGCCGAGGACGAAGAAGATGCCGTCCAGTTTACCAGTCGCCATGGCGACCAATGATGTGCCAGGGCAGAAACCGCCGATGATGAAGCCGAAACCCATAATCAGGCCGCCGACGATGCCGGGCCAGAGGTAGGTGGGGTTGACCCACAGCAAATTATAGTCGAGCAAGCCAACGGCCGTTGCGCCAAAAATAAGCACCATCGCCACAATAATCGCGCCAAACATCACCTTCAGCACAGTCATGTCTTTGAAGTAGAACTGGGCGGCAAGTTTTTTAGAGTTGCCAAACCCTGAGATTTCCAACACGTAGCCAAAGGCAAAGCCGATCAGGGCATAAACGATGTATGAGCCATAATGGCCGAGTAATTGCGTAAGTGGTAGAGGAAAGATAGTCATGAGTTTCTCCCGTTTTCAGTTTACAGTGTACAGTTTACAGTGAACAGTGAGACCAACTGTTTACTGTAAACTGATTACTGTTCACTGATTTAATTCCAAAGTCTCCGCACAAAATAAGCCAGCATATACGCGCCAGCAAAGACGGCAAACATAAAGGCCCAGCTTCCCACCGAGAGAACCGCGCCGCCTGAGAGTGCCTGACCAGAGGTGCAGCCACGCGCCATACGGGCCCCGTACCCCATCAGCCCGCCGCCGACGAAGGCGTAGAACCAACGGTTCTTTTTGGAGACTTGTGGGCCGCGATTGGTTTCTACTTTCAAACGGCCGTTTATGAACCCCGCCACGAAACCGCCCAGCACCACCGCCACCGTCAGCACCACAATCCAGTTATCCAGCGCATTCAAATCACCACCCGCCATCGTAATCAAATAAGGGGTGCGATCAATGTGCGCCGGAAAAAGCAGGTCTTCAAAATAGACGAGGATACGGTTGATGCCGCCAGATGCGCCCAACCCGTTTCCCGTCAGGAAAAAGGAGGAAAAGAGCACAATGCCCAGCAAAATGCCGCCCAGATATGGGTTGATATAGTCCTTTTCCTTACGAGAGGTCAGTACACGTTTCACTGATCCCAGGAAGGATGATTTTGATTCAGAAGGTGTTATTGTGGTCATAAAAAGCTCTCCAATTTAACTATTTACCCTCACCCCAACCCTCTCCCTTTGGGAGAGGGAGAGGGCATTAATCTCCAACTTGCGCCGCACTATCACCATGCACTTCCACCTCATCCCAGCCCATCATCATTGCTTTGATGGCGGCAGTGGGTTTGTGGCCGGTGGTGGTTAGATAAACGTGCATCACGATAAACGAAGCCAGCAGCCAGGATATGAGCGTATGGAACGGAGCCAGATACATCAGGCCGCCAATGGCTGCGGAGAATGAAGGCACACGTTCCGCGCCCCACATCAGGATGCCGGTCAGAATTTGCAGCGGTAGTAACACGTTGAGCAGTCCAAAATAGGTGGCTTGCTGCAACGGATTCAATTTGTTTTCTGGCGTCTTCTCAAAAGGATGCTCGTCGTTTTTGAAGATGCCTTGCAGGTAATATTTGGCCTGCACGATGGCGGAGTTGAAGAAGCCTTGCGGTTTGGGCAAGTATTGCTTGATTTCGCCGCTGGCTACGTTGTAGAAGAGGGCCAGGGCAGCGTTGATGACGAGGATGAGCGCCATCAGGTTATGTACTTGCACCATCCCTTTGAAGCTAAACATGCCAAACTTGTCGGGTTCGTGGATGATGAGGCCGGTGAAGAGCAAAATGAAGATAACGGCCGTTTGCAGCCAATGCCACAACCGCTCATACATCGTGTACATGTAAACCGATTCCACTTCATGTTCCACAGGCGGATTCTTCCGCGCCGACAGCAGCCGCAGCCCGCCATGGATGACCACGCCTAGTATCGTGCCTAAGAACAGCAGCATCCCCAACCAGTCGATCCACCACACGCTGTCGTGGCCTAAAATGTAGAGACCGGAGACCATGCCTTCTTCCAGCAAACCGGTTTCAGGCTGGTAGGTAAGCGAGCCATCTTGGTTTTGCACAATTTGACCGTTGAGCGAGGTGGTGGCGTTGCTCATCAGCACCGGCATCACGCCACCGGGAGTGTGGTTGGCTAATTCGATGGGCTGCGTAATGCGTGACTCTTCACCGTGGCAGGTTGAACAATCATTGGTGGCAAAACGGCCGTGAGTGACATTGTGGTTGATGTTATACGGTTGCACTTCGCCCATGATGCGCGGGTTTTCCAAGCCAAGAGCAGCCAGACGACCAGCAATGAGCGTTTCTTTGCGCTCTGTTTCAATGACCAGTTCGGCTTCATCTAAACTGCCGTCTTTGTTGTCATCAAAAAGCGCCAGAATTTCAGCCGGATAAGAACCGTCTTCGTTGAGCCAGGCCGCTTCTAAATCACGGAATGGCACGGGACGAGCAGGATCACCATATGCCCAATACCAGGAGGTGAGCAGGTTAAACGGCGCTAACGACTGTGTGCCATCGTTGTTATCTTTGGGCAGCCAGACTGGTTCAAAACCGACGATAAGTTCGTTATCTTCCTCGTCTAATCCGCGGCAATCGGCTTTAGCGTAGCCATCACTGGTGAGTACCGTCCAGTCCATCGTTTGCCGGGCGGGAGCCATCAGTTCTGGCACGTGGCAGGTTTCACAGGCCAACGCGCTGGTGTGGCGATCTTTATAGGGCAGCCAGTCGTGGGTATTGTCGATGCTGTGGCACGATTCACAGCGGCGCAGGGTGTTATCAAACTCCGGCGCGAGGCTGTTTTGAGCGCTTGAACCTTTGGCAAACTGGTGCAGCGGGCGGTACAAATATTCGCCGATGTCGATGCGACGTGGGTCAAAGGTGAGGTGGTCAGGCCGCGATTCGTCCGATTCTTGATAGTAGACGGGGTTGTTGAGCGAGAAATGGCAATCGGTGCAACTGACCACGCGCTCGGCGTGTACATCAAAAGAACGGGACAAGTCACCTTTTTCACTGATGTTGAGGCCAGAGTTGGCAATGCGCTGCGGGGAGTTGATTTGCCCGGTGGTGATGGTTGACCATTGTTCTGGCGTACAACCATCTAATTCCAAGGGGGTCTGGATGTCTGTGTGGACGAGGCCATGGCAGGCGCCACAGTTTTCGTTGGTGGGGTCTTGCACGGTGACATGTTCCAGCAGCAGGTTGCCATCCTGGTCGAAGGCATCCTGATTCCAGATATATTCGCTGCCTTCGCCTTCAACGATACCGCTGCCGACGAGGGTGGCGGTGGCCGCCCATTGGAAGTTGCCGGAGGCGAGTGCCACTTTGCGGGCATCGTTGTTGGGGCTGGCGGTGTGGCAAAGGAAGCAGTTCATTTCTGTCGTGCCAGATTTTTGCCAATCCCAGGGAATGAGTTCGCCGGTTTCAGGGTCGATGATAGTGGTTTCGACGCTGGTGGCGTCAGCAGGCAAGTCGGTCAACGGGGTTACGCCATCACGGCTGAGTTGGGCAGGGCCGCCGCCAACGTGACGAGCACCAAATAACTGCATCCATTCGGCGGTGGTCAGGTCTACGTTTTCGTCTCCTTCTGGGGAGAGGAAGCGGTAAGTGAGCGGATTCCATTTGCCGAATAAACCAGGGCTACTGTCCCATTCACGGCCGTTTTCCACCATGCCAGCCTCGCCAAAAGCACTCAGACCCACGTCTGCATGGAAACTGTGACTGGTGATGAATTCCGCGTCGTGGCAGGAACCACAGGTCGCCATCGTGGAAACCGGTTCGCCGGAATCCAGCACGTTGTCGCCGTTTTTGTCTAGCAAGGGAAATGTGGGATGGAATGGGGAGCCTTCTTGAGCAACGGCCGTTTCGCCAGCCATCAGAAAAGCGACACCCAATAAACTCAGTAAAATGGGTATGAATAAGGTTAGTTTTGCACGATGTTTTGTTTTCATGATCTTTGTTAAAGATCAAAGATTAAAGATTGAAGATTGGTATATGAGCACCAATCTTTAATCTTCCCTCTTCAATCTTTCTAGTTCTCCCCCACGATTTCCTGGTCACGGCCGCCCCAGCGCATGGGGTCTCCGTAATAACCAAGGGCTTCCCAATCAAAACGGCCGTTGTCACTGTGACAATCATTACATTGCAGCGCCTTATCTTTTGGCGCCACCATGTGGCTCAAATTCCAATGCATGGAAGTGGGGGCGAAGTCATAATTGCCGCTGTACGCCATACCCACCGTTTCCGAGCCGAGCCGCAGCGCCTGATCCCAGTCAAAATCAGTCCAGAAGCCGCCTTCGCCCACCGTTTTTGGTTGCAGCAGATAGTTGTACGTGGCGTCAAACGGCTGTTTGGCTAAATGAATCTTGAACGGCCAGATTTTGGCTTCCGGATCATTGATATCCCCCAGAGGTCTGTTGAGCGGCGTCACTTGTGTCGGATCAAGTGTGTCTCCGAGCAAATAGCGGTCAACTGTGCCGTTAAACCAATCATAGTCTGGCATAAATCCTTGCTCGTAAACGAAGCTGCCCTTAATTTTTAGATATTCATGCGGGTCTTCCGGCAAATCTTGTCCGGCCGTTGACCAGTCCCACGACATTTTAGTGGCTTCGCGCACCGCGCCTTCCGGGATGTGGCAGGTTTGGCAAGCCACCGTTTCCGTATGGGCGTTCAGGCGGTCGTCGTTGTGAACATCTTGTTCGTGGCAATCGGTGCAATAGACCTGATTTGAGTTTTCCGTACTAACGGACATCGCACGGCCTTTGATGTTGTGGTGCTCTGTTTGATGGCAATCTACGCATTGGAAATCATAGCGCCCCATATGCACGTCGATGGCTTCTGACGGGTAGTAGAGACTCTCATCCATATCGCCATGTTTAACGGCATTGCCGCCGCCGCCGTTGAAATGGCAGCTTCCGCAATTTTCACGGGTAGGCGTACTCACCGATTGGGCTGCGGCCATTAAATCAATGCCTTCGGCCGGCAGGCCGCTGGCGCCTTTGACATACAAATTTGTATCAGCGTGGCAGACCAAACAGTCAACATTGCCTTCATCTTGAAAATCAAAGTTGGCGTCTTCCCAGCCATACCCGGCGTGGCAGCGGGTGCAGCCTGTCCAGTTCGACTGGATACCGATGCAATAGTTGTTGAGCTGATTTTTCTTGCCCACTGTCACTGGTTCATCACGCCCCGGCAGCATCACCGGTTCGCTTTCCCAAGTCCAGTGGGAGGTTTGGGTAACTTCATGCGCAGCTTCTTCATGACAACGCAGACATTCAGCGGTTACATCCTGCCCTGTTTCCAGCGCTCCTTGAATGAGAACAGCGTGGTCTGTAGGCGGCACACGGCTGGGCACGGCCGCCCAGGGATCGCCTGTATCGTCCGGCTCTGAAGAAAGCACCAGCGCCAGTGGTACGGCAATGATAAGTATGGTGACAAGGAGTCCAATGACCCAGATGTATTTGAAATCTTTCATGTGCTGAAACCTTTTACGTAGTACGTAGAGCGTAGTGCGTAGTGCGTATCCAAAAACTTCTACGCACTAAAAAACGCGATGCACCTGTGAAGTTATGTTAAGTTAACATGTCTGACTGCTGTGCCAGACTATCGCGCAAAATGCCGCGCATGGTATCTAAAACGCTGATGATGCGGTTATCTTGGATGGTGTAAACAACGGCAGCACCGTTCCGCTCTGTGGAGACGAGGTTACGTTGGCGCAAAACGCGCAAATGGCGGGAAACGGTGGGCTGGGGCATACCCAAGTCGTCGGCCAGGGCTGTGACATGCCGGGGCTGTTCGTCTAGTGCATATAAAATGAGGATTCGTTTGGGGTCGCCCAATGCCTGACAAATGTTGGCATGGAGGAGATCAAGTTCTTCTAAAGTTGGATTGCTCATAATTTGTCCGTTATCCGTTCATTCATGTATTCGCTTATGCGAATACATATGCAGTAATTATAGAGAACGGCCGTTTTTCCTCACCGTGATGAATGTCATATGATCCATATGACAGATGTCATCCTTTGTGAAAAGATGCACGAATGGCTGATTGAGTACGGTCATGGCGATTTTCAAAAGTTGACGTAACGTTTGCTATTGAGAATGGTTATTAGTAATGATGAAATATGCTTTTGCATGAAGGTTAAAAAGAACTTTGTGCATACTTTATTTTTGGTGATTTGCTCAGGCAGTTGCCCATAAGGATTTTAAGAAGGAGATAACATGTTTAGTGCATTAGTCAGTATCGTTTTGATGTTGGTTTTGGCGGCTATCGTCATTATTATTGTGAGTAAATTGGGGATGGGCTTGGCCGTAGACGGGTTTGCTTCTGCATTTATTGCAGCCGCCGTGATCGCCATTGTGGCGGGTGTTGTAACCTGGCTCCTTAGTTTCTTGAACCTCAATTTTGGCCCCTTTTTAGGTATGATTGTTTACCTGATTGTGGCGGCCGTTATCCTGATGATTAGCGATAGATTTGTCAAAGGGATGAAGGTTGATGGCTTCGCAGGCGCTATTATTGCGGCAATTGGGATCGGTGTGGTTTACTGGCTGGTGAGTTTACTGCTGAATACGATATTGAATATATAGTTGTTTGATTACAGTGGAATCGTTTTGAGAAACGCTCTGGGGAAACTCGGGGCGTTTTTGTTATAGGGGATGATGGGGGAAACGGCCGTTTCCCCCATCACTCCCAAGCAATAAAAAAGACCGCGCAATAGCCACGGTCTTCTGAAAACTTAAAATTTGCTGGCGGCAATCTCAGGCCAAATTATGCTCCAAATGCGCCCAAAACCAGGAGACAACCGTTGGCACCACCCCTTTACGCGCCCCAAACATCAGCTTTTGGCCTACTGGATTGATGGGATACGCTTCAATGGCAACAGTCGATGAGCCGTCATCTGAACCGGACACCGCCACCAGAATTTGGCTGCGATCCCCCAATACTTTCCCCAGAATTGTCTTGTCAAACTGCCCTTTAATCGTGCCAGCACCTGCATCTTCGGCCAACACCTTGCCTTCTAAGCCCGCGATTGCTTTTTGCGCGGCCTGGAAGCAGTTTTCCTTTGGTTTTTCGTATGTTCTTGATTCTTTAACTGTATATGGCATGATAATTTCCTTTGTTTTATGCAACTGTCTCAAGCTGGTGCATCTTTACTTGAGGATACAAGGAGTCAATGAGTGGTTTGGTGCCAACGGCCGTTCCTGGCAAACTAGCCGTCGCCGCCCCACAAGCAATCCCCCAACTAACCGCTTCAACCATCGGCATTCCCTGGCTGAGCGCCCACACCAGGCCGCCCACCATCGAGTCGCCTGCGCCAATGGGATTGCTTTCTTGAATGACGGGGCTTTTCACCTGCCACACAATCTCCCCATCAACCAATAATGCGCCCGCTTTGCCCAACGAAACCACCACCGTGCCGACGCCAGCCGCTTGTATGGCTTTAGCCGCTGTGGCAATTTCGGTTAACGTGTTCACGGGTAAACCGGTCAGTTGGTGCGCCTCAGTGTCATTGGGTTTGGCTAAAAATGGGTTCGCGTCGCAACCATGCTTGAGCGCTTCGCCGCTGGTATCCAGAATAACATATGCGCCCGCCGCCTGAATATCATGGATGAGATCCGCATAGAGCGAGGCCGACACACCTTGCGGCAAACTACCTGCCAATACCCACCAATCGCCAGCCTTTGCCAATGAAACCACCTTTTGGCGCAAAATCTCTAGCTCTTTCGCCAAGATAGTCGGGCCAGCTTCATTGACTTTCACATAATGGCTAGGTATCTCCGTGACGATGCTGATGTTTGTGCGTGTTTCGCCTTTTACCCACACAAAATCGGTGTCAATGCCCAGCGAGTCCAGCCCGTCACGCAGCAGTTCTCCGTTACCGCCGCCAGCAAAGCCGAGTGCCACGCTGTCTGTTCCCAGTGATTTTAGGATGCGCGACACATTGAACCCTTTGCCGCCGTAGTCGATATTTATTTTCTGACTGCGTAAGACGGTATCAAATTCAAGGGCGGGAACGACGAGTTCTTTGTCCACCGCCGGATTTAGGGTAACTGTGTAAATCATGATTTCCTCTTTTGGCGGATTTGCTCATAGGCGTAGCCCAGTCCCGCCAGTGCGCCCATCACGGTCATAAATAGGGCAACGGCCGTTCTGCCGCCTGCATCATAAATAGGATGACGTAGTTCCAGTAAAACCAGGAAAATGAATGCCTTCAAGTAAGTAGAGAGGGCGGTTTTGAGGAGATTCGAGATGGAAAACGGCCGTTTTCGCCAAGCCTGCACCATCACTGTCACTACCGTCACCAACCCAGCCAGCAGCAAAACAAACCACAAATTAGGCTGCCGTGCCGGACGGAAAAATAGCCCAAAATACAGGCCAAGCGCCCCACCCGTCAGCGCGTAGCGCGTGTACAATTGGTTCTTGGTAATCTTGTTCGACATATCATTTCCTTGAAAAGATTGAAGATTAAAGATTAAAGATTTTTCGGTCTCCAATCTTCAATCTTTAATCTCCAATCTTTGATCTTTTTACTGCCAATACCCTTCAATCAACGCCGCTTCCGCTTCATTCGTCCACACGCCATCCTCACCCAGCTTCGCCGCCACATCAGGCAGTTTTTCAGATAGCTCATCCAGACCCATCAAGGGTAGTTCAGGAATTTGGGGGAAGATAACAATTTTGCCGGGATAACGGCCGTCCATCATCGCCTCAATGCCAGCCTGCGCCGCGTTCATGCCGCCAATAGCCGCCACCGAACGAGCCGGAGACAACGAACCGTCCAACGCTTTATGCATCACCTGCGCTTGGTCGTCAATCGTCAAGCCAGATGTGCCGGTGAACTGGGCGTTATGTAAATAGACAGGGCTGAAATCGAGCGGAGCCAGCGTGCCATTAGGCACACCGGCGAAAAACACCAACATGCCATTCGGATTCAACAGCGTCGCCGCTTCTGCCATCACCGGCGCAATCGGCACACTGACGACGACATCATCAGCGCCGATGTGGTCGGTGGCCTGCATCACAAAATCGTAGATCGACTGCTCTGAGGTGGTGGGGTTATAGATGAGAAACTCCACGCCATGTTTG
>JACSSI010000133.1 GCA_014879345.1 Anaerolineae bacterium
TCTCTAGCACGGGATTCTGGTTAATTGTGGTCAGGCACCCAAAATGCAAAAAGGAGAACGGCCGTTAACGCCATCATTGCGCCAAAAATAAAGGGGGCTGACGGACCAAACCCTGTCCACCCGCCTAACCCTTCCCACAACATGCCGGCCAGGAAACTGGCGGGCAGCGCCGCCATGCCAATAACTGCATTATATAAACCATAAGCAGTGCCGCGCTGTTCCTTGCCTACAATGTCGGCAACGTAGGCTTTGGCTGTGCCTTCAACTGCGCCGTAATACAACCCGTACAGGGCATAGAGCAGCCAAATGTGCCAAACGGCCGTTGCCAGAGCAAAGCCAGCATACAAAACCGCATAAAACAACCACCCAGCCAGGATAACTGTCCGCCGCCCAATCCTGTCAGACAATGCGCCCAATGGGGCAGAAACGAATGCATAGATCAAGTTGAAGGCCAACAGCATTCCCAAAATGCCAATCACACCCAGTCCTCGTTCTTGTGCTCGTAAAATAAGGAAGGCATCGGCAGAATTACCCAGTGTAAACAGCAGCAGCACAACCAAAAAGCGACGAAACCGCGTATCAAATCCTTTGAGTGATAATTTGACGAGGGGATTTTTGTGGGAAACGGCCGTTTCCCTGGCCCCAAACGCTAAAATTGCCACCGCCAAAAAGGCAGGCACAATACTCACCAGCACCAGCCGTTGAAATGTGTCCCGTGCCAGCGTCAGCGAACCTGCCTGGCTGGCCCACACAATAGCCACCGCCAACAACAACCCGATGACAGCCCCGGCCGTATCACCTGCTCGATGCAAGCCAAATGCCAGACCGCGCCGCTTCTCATCCACACTGTCAGCAATCAACGCATCACGCGGTGCAGTACGGACACCTTTGCCCACCCTGTCAGCAAAACGTACAGCCAGCACCCCCCACCAGGATGTCACAATGAGCAAAAATGGTTTGGCAACGGCTGAAATGGTGTAACCAATGACAGTAGGTTGTTTCCGTTTACCCATCCGATCTGAAAACCAACCAGAAAAAAGCTTCAGTAAACTAGCCGTGCTCTCCGCAATGCCTTCAATCAGCCCAACGATATTGAGGCGCACCCCTAAAATGTTCGCCAGAAACAGCGGCATGAGATTGATAATCATTTCACTGGAAATATCAGTGAAAAAACTGGTCAACGTCACAATCCAAACGTTACGGGGTAATTCTTTTGCCGTCTGTTTTATTGAGGACATAACTTGCCTTTCTGGAAAATCGTCACAAAACGATCGATCGTTTTACACAAAAATACAAACCACTTTGCCCGCCCAGCCTTTATTTGCGATCCATTGTATCTGGTTACAACCGGGGTTCCGAAAAACTCTTTTCTTATTGCATGATGAGTTGATTCCCGCTAAGATTTGCAGACGATGCGTAATAAACTTTTCCGACAACGGCCGTTACTATCTATACCCCAAATCATTATCCTGCTCATTGTTATTGGGATTCTGTTCATTGGGCTAGACCTCACACGTCGGGCACAAGCAGGCAGACTGGTTGGTGCAGGAGAAGAATCGCTCCAACAAGAAATCAGCCTCGAAGCAACACGCCAAATCGAACTGCAAGCCACCCTGGAATATGTGCAAAGCAATGATTATGTGGAAGCATATGCCCGTGATGAAGGTGGTTACATCCTGCCCGGTGAAAAACGTATCGTGCCAATGCCGGTTGAAGCTCCGCTTGGAGCCTCCCCAGAGGCAGAACCCACACCAGACCCCGCTGCTGCTGCACGCCCTTGGCAAGCCTGGTGGCAGCTTTTATCAGACGCGCCACAGCCTTCGCGTTAGCATATTTGTGCTCGCTAAAGTTAATTTCTAATCGCGCGACCTCTGGTAAAAATGTTAGATCATACCCTTTGTGAGTAAAGAATCTTTTGCAGCACCGACAATTGAGGTTTTGATGCTCGTTTATTATGGTTTGGCCTTCTTGATAAGCAGTGCAACGTTTATCGTATTGCGCCGAAAAGAATACGAAGAACAATCTTTCCTGCGTATGCTTGCCGGTCTCATTGGTCTGAGTTTAGCTGGCTTCGTTTTATCCCTTTTTCCGATTCAGATGTCCCCGGTTATCTTTCTTTTACTCCAATTTATAGCTTGGGTCATTTTCCTTTGGGCTTTGTCGATTGGCAACCGCTGGATTATTGGATTTGTGCTAGCTGCCAGCTTGTTGTTTTTTGTCCCAGCCGTTCCTGTTTTGGATATTTTGAGCTGGGGTTTGTTAACGGCCGTTCCCCTATCAGCCATGCTCCTGCACCGCAAGCAACCCGTCATCCCCATCTTTGCCCCCACAAAAACAACAACCTTGCAGCCACCAGAAAAAGTCATCGGCGACACCTCCTTGGCTGCCATCCATGCCCAGAAACCGATTTTAGAATGCCTCACCGCTGGCATTATTTCTAGCGGCATAGACGGCGTGATAAACTACGCCAATCAGGCAGCAGGTGTCATCGTGGGCATCGAGCCGGATGAACTCATCGACCATCCTGTAACTGACATCCTCACACACTTGCCCATGCTCTCTAGTTCCTGGCAGCAAGCAAATAGCAAGAACAGCGCTTCAGGGATGCCAGTGAACAGCTTTGAGCTAAACGGCCGTGTCATTCAGGGACGCATGACCATCATCTACGACGACAAAGGCACAGCTCAAGGCACCGTCGCCATTTTGCGTGACATCACCTCAGAATTTTACGCAGAACGCAGCCGCGACAACTTCCTTACAACAATTTCACATGAATTACGCACACCGCTCACTGCCATCAAAGGCTATGTGGAATTAATGGCCGGTGGTACGGGTGGTGAATTAAATGCTAATCAACAGATGTTCCTTAAAACCATCCAGCGTAATGTCACACGCATGGTACACCTCATCAACAGCCTCATCTTTGCCTCAGCCGTAAAAGGGGGACGCCTGGAATTCACCTCAGATCACACCAACATCCCCCAACTAATCCACCAAATTAGTCGTGAACTGCTCCCCCTAGCCGCTGAAAATGGGCAACAGATCACGATGGATGTAAACGGCCGTTTAACCAACATCCAGGCCGATCCCATGCATATATCACTCATCCTAGAAGAACTCATCAGCAACGCCATCAAATACAATAAACATGGTGGAAAAATACACATCCAGGCCGCCCTGCAAACCGATGAAGCCAATCGAAACGAGTTTGCCATCATTTCTGTCAGCGATGAAGGCATGGGGATACCACCAGAAATGCAAGCCGCCATCTTCGACGACTTCTTCCATCCAGACACAACCGAAACCCAGGTAAGAGCAGGCGGCGTTGGCATGGGTCTATCAGTCGTTCGTTCCCTTATAGATGCATATAACGGGCGTATTTGGCTAGAAAGTAAACCTGATAAAGGCAGTACATTTTTCTTCCTGCTTCCCGTCCAACAACCAGAAGAAGGTGTAAGCTTTCAAACCCGCTAAATAAATGCATCTGCACCACAACATGCTAAAATACCCCTAAATTACACCCCCTCGGCGGTACGAGAGTACTAGTTGTTTGCCATTCAACTTGACATATGATAAGATATGCCGCATCAGGAGGTTTACATATTGTTAAAATTAATACCTTCAAATCACATATTAAGTAGTAAGCTTCCGTACCCTTACCTCTGGGACGTTTCCTATGACTTGCCTCAACACACTTTCCACATCACAGCCGGGTCACGATATCACCTAAAGGGATAAAACGATGAGCCGTCGAAACGCAATCATCATTCTTGTAATCGGTGTTCTTATGTTTGTCGCCGTCGTCGCTGTCTATCTTATTAGTCAGGGCGGATCGGATCAGGCAACTCCCCCTCCAGAAACAGAAAATGGCGTTGTCATTGGTGAAGATGGTCAACCCATCACCACTGATGGTGAAACCACATCTGGAGAAAATGGAACTGGTGAATCAGAACTTGATTTCCCAAATATCCAGTTTGGTGAATCCGCTGACGGGACACCACCAGACATGATAGAAGTCGTAGTTTCTCTACAAACCGTCCCTCGTGGCTGGCAAATGACCGAAGATGAGTTAGCACTCGATCTGCGTCCTACAGAAAATGTAGGAACCAACGTCATTACCGATGTCCAAGAAGCGATTGGCCTTTATGCCCGATCAGATATCTATCAAGGTCAAACATTAACCAAAGACGCACTTGTAGAAGACGTTCGCCAAATCGCGGTAGATGAAGTAGGGCCATCATCTTTAATACCACCAGGGTTTGTTGCCCAAGCTGTTCCTATGGATCGGTTATCTGGCGTAGCCTATGGCCTAAGCGAAGGCGATTATGTTGATATTCTCGTCTCATTTGTCATCAAAGAAATTGATCCACAATTTCAAACCTTACTAGAAAATACCATCACCTTTTATTTGCGCGACGAAGATGGTAATCCCATTATTATTGCAGTTGACCCATACGGCCGTTTTGAAGAACTGCCCACAGGCGAAAAAACCCATATCGCACCATCAGAAAACCCACGTCGACCAATTCTAGTTTCTATGATCTTGCAAAATGCAAAAGTCATCCAAGTCGGAAATTGGATACCAGGTGGACCAATACAGGCAGCTACCCCAACTCCCGAGCCAATTCCTGAAGATGCTCCCGAAGATGCCACCCCAACCCCTGGACCCGCCGGCGAGGTCGCAACACCTACACCAGAACCGCCAAAAACATTACTATTGGCGCTTTTACCGCAAGATCAGCTACTACTAAAATATGCTGTCGAAGCAGATGCAGATGTAGACTTTGCCTTACGTGGAATCAATGATGGGCAATTATACACCATTGAAAATGTTGACTTTAATTACATTAAAGAACGATTCAACATCGATATCCCAGGAAGTTATGGATATACAGTTGAGTTCTTAGAAGTCACACCCACTCCATTACCGCTCGGAACGGAACAGGAACCTGAACCCCCCACGGAAGGTTCACCGGGTACCAATTAATAGGGATAGAATAGGAAAATACCATGCGTCTTAGAACTTTTCTTCTCCTGATTGGCGTGCTCGTCATATTAGCAATAATCGCCATACTCGTCTTCGCCAATCTTTCCGGTGATGGTATTGCTGGCATTTTACCTGGCGGAAATAGCACATCATCTGGAGAAACTGACCAACCGTCTGTTGATAGTGGACAAGAACCTGGCGTACCAACTCCCACCGCAACACCCGCTGTACAGTTTGAATCCGTCGTTATCGCCGAAAGATCAATCCCAGCTGGCGAACGTTTACGTGAAGACCTCTTAGTCATTGAGCGTCGACCCACTTCCAATATTGCATTGCAAGGTGGCTACACCTTCACCGATACACAAGACCTTATTGGCGATATTGTCAAAACCAATATTGCTGAGGGGCAAGCTATTCTAGCTCCTATGATAGCATTGAACCCCACAGATCTGGCAGCATCCGGTTCTGACATATCTCTCTATATTGACCAAGGGCGAGTAGCTATCGCCTTTCCTATTAATCAATATTCAGGTGCAGCTTTTGCTATGCGTCCTGGTGATAAAGTTGATGTGTTAATGTCATTGCCAGTCGTTGAGTTAGATCCAGAATTCAACACAAAATTGCCGAACGTCACACAGCGCGTTGATGACTTAGCGTTAGCGGAAGGACGAGATTTCTTGTTCCCAGATGCATTAGAGGGGCGTTTGGAACTCATTGAACCACTTAATCTAGTTGGTGAAGTCAGTGGCCCTATTGGCTCAGACAGCGAATCGATGAGCACGCAAGTTTCCCGACGTATTACCCAATTAACTATCCAACAAGCTGAAGTTATTTGGGTTGGAACCTGGCAAGATCCTTTGGAACTAGAACGCCAGGCTGCCCGGGCAGCCGCTGAAGCAGAATTAGCTGCCGCTAATAGTGATATACCTGTTCCTACACCGACACCCCTGCCGAGCCGTTTGGAAGCAACTCCTGATGTTGTCATTCTAAGCTTGTCTGCGCAAGATGCATTAGCCTTAAAGTGGTCATTGGAACGAGGTGTGGATATCGATTTAGTCTTGCGCTCTCCTGGTGATACAACCGTCTTTGCCACTAATAGCGTTTCATTGCCCGTACTCGTTGACAATGGCGCATTACGCATCCCGGAAAAGAGTGATTTTGACATCGATCCTTCAATGTACAAATTAGAATTTCCAACGCTAGACAAAGATGAAACAGAATAGCTTAAATAGCGACTTCAGCGAAATATGATAAGATAAGTCCCCGGTAATACCGGGGATTTTTATATCTTTAGGAGGATGTGTTGACGACAGAAACAATCGCTGACTACAATCCAAATCGCTACGAACGGCCGTCTATTACTGTAGATGTCGTTATCTTCTCGTTGATAAACAATCAACTGCAAGTTCTATTAGTCAAGCGGAAATATCCACCATTTGCTGATATTTGGGCGATCCCAGGCGGCTTTGTCCGCATCGACGAATCACTAGAAGATGCAGCCGCAAGGGAACTGGCTGAAGAAACAGGTGTCACCAATGTTTACATTGAGCAATTGTATACTTTTGGCACTCCTGGGCGTGATCCACGAACACGGGTGGTCACCGTTGCATATTTTGCGCTTGTGCCCCAAGATGTTATCAAACATCGTCCTGGCGATGATGCTTCAGAAACGGGCTGGTTTCCTATGTGCAACCTTCCTGAGCTGGCATTTGATCATGACGAAATTTTAGCCTATGCCCAAACGCGCCTACGCTACAAATTGGAATACACTTCTGTTGGATTCCAATTACTACCAGATATATTCACGCTGACAGAGCTGCAAAAAGCGTATGAGATTATTTTAGGGGAAGCGCTAGATAAGCGAAACTTTAGGCGGAAAATTTTGGCATCAGAAGTACTTGAAGAAACCGGGGAGAAAAAGAAAGAGGGTGAGGGGCGTCCCGCAATGTTATACCGATATCGTGATGATGCGGTAGCAGAGGTCAAAACGAGACGACTGTTTCCTTAACTAGAATTTCAGGTTACCCATATTGACTTTGTTAACTCCGCGCCCAAAACAACTTCTTCACGTTCCAGGCGCAAACGCATAGGTCCATTGAAGGGAGCTCTACCTACAAGTTCAAACTTTACGCCTGGCACAAGATTGAGGCTGGCAAAATATTGTAATCGTTCTGGTTCATGCGTTCTCACCCGGCTGATGGTTCCTTTGTGGCCGACGGCCAGATTCATGATGCAGGTGTCGCTGATTGGTGGCAGTTCGCCATTTTTGCTTGGGATTGGTTCACCATGGGGGCAGCGCTGTGGATAATCGGTCATTTCTGCCATTCGCTCAGTCAGGGTGTTGTTCAAACCACGACTCAATTCATCTGCATGTTCATGTGCTTCATCCCAGGTGAAGTTCATGATGTTTACCAGAAAGACTTCTAGTATGCGGTGTCGTCTGATTTCTTGTAGGGCTTCTTCTCGACCGCGATCTGTTAGTTCAACGCCTTGATAAGGGACGTGTTTGACATAACCTGCACTCTTAAGACGTTTTAACATTCGTGGCACAGCAGGAGGAGAAACTTCCAGTCGTTCAGCGAGACTGGTGGTACTCACTGTAGGGGAGTCTTCTTGTAGCCGATATATTTCTGCGAGGTATTCACGCATTGCCGCACTGGGAGTCATGCTGTTTCTCCTTGGATAAGCCAACATAGTATCGCATTGTATGGACTCCCGCCAATCATCTTTAGTAATTTTACTGTCTCTCTTCCAAATCAGAAACGGTTTGCTCGATCAAGGCGACCAGTTCGGTTAATAAGGTGGTGTCGAACCGAAATTCAGCACCAGCTGTCGAGAAGAGTTCCGGCAGCGTACACGTTCCACCCAAAGCCAGGGCGCGGCAATATGCGTCAACGGCCGTTTTCTCATCCCGAATTGCGTTTTGCCACACCTGCAATGCACCCACTTGCGCCATGCCATATTCGATGTAATAGAAGGGGACGGTGAAGATGTGGAGTTTACGATGCCAACCACTGGTGCGTAACTCCTCGAAACCGGACCAATCTACACCGGGCATAAATCGCTGCCACAAATCATCCCATGCTTCATCACATGCGGCTGAGTCAATGGCTTCAGTAGGATGGGTGTAGACCCAGTGCTGGAAGGCATCGACGACGGCCATGTAAGGCAAGAAGGTGATAATGCCTTCTAGATGCTCAATGCGAGCCCGTGCCGCCTCTGAAGCAGAATAGAAACCCCCATAATCTGTGGTCAAATAAGGTGCGGCCATCAGTTCCATGGACATAGAGGCAACTTCACAAAATTCCATAGGCGCATTTGTTTGCCAAATGAGGGGTAAATTTGCTGATTCAAAGGAATGGAAGGCATGGCCTGCCTCATGAAGCAAGGTTTGCACATCATCGTGGATACCGACGCCGTTCATAAAGATAAACGGCCGTTTTCTCACATGCAGTGTTGTGCAATACCCACCTAACGCCTTACCCTGTCGCGTATCTAAATCCAGCAAATTTTCTTCAGCCATCGTGGCAAAATGACGACCCAATGCCGGATCGACCTGGTTGAGAATATTCAGAGAGCCTTGAATAAGTTCGTCTTGGCCTCGATAGGGAGTCAGTGGCGGCGCATCAGCGGCATCGACATCGACATCCCAGGGTCGCAGCCTATCGAGACCAAGCCGCTGGCGTTTCTTTTCATAGATACGACGCGCCGCAGGTACAACGGCCGTTTCTATCGCTTCATGGAATGTAAAACAATCTTCAGGCGTATAATCAAAACGGCCGTGTAACTGAAAAGCATAAGCTCGGTAATCTGGTAAATCCGCATTTTCTGCCAACTGTCGCCGCAGTTCAAGCATATCAGCATAAAGCCGGTTTAGCTCATCCCGCCGACTCTGCCAAAGCGCCATAATTGATTCCCAGGCACGTTTCCGTGTAGCGCGATCTTTATCTTTGAGCAGCGCATTAAGCTGATTGAGATTCTTTTCTTCCCCATCCCAATCTGTACTCAAAACTCCTGTCAGTTTATCATACTCATTTTCGAGCTTTGACAATTTTGTAATGAGCGGCACATTTTCGGCGCGGAACAGGGCTACTTCGGCACGAAGATCCCGAAGCACCAACGTCATATCCGGCATATCGCTCAAATCCAGGCTAAGAAGACGCTCTTTTAAGGCTTGATCAGCTATCCGGACTTGAGGAGCTACGTTCTCAATGTAATCAAGAAATGCCTGTTCAGCTTCCGCATTGGTCGTATCAATCGTTTTTTGGATATACATCCAATTAAGTGATTCTGAAACAAGCGCCAGTAAATTTGACCAATTTTCTAACCAGCGGCGGCGATTTTCAGCGGTTATCTCTGTTTGTTGCAGCGCTTCGAAATAGGGCTGGAAAGTTTCCCATTGGCGCGGATCAATTTTGTCTATAGCTGTAGGCAAAGTTAGATTCTGCATATATTACTCCTAAGACGGGTACAGTTAAGCCGTTGATACCCACCATACGCTTAATAACAAAAGCCCCTACCTATGACGGGTAAGGGCTAAAATATTTTAGAGGCGACGACCGGATTCGAACCGGTGATGGAGGTTTTGCAGACCTCTGCCTTAGCCGCTTGGCCACGTCGCCATAAACACAGACGGCAGGCATAAAGCCTGCCGTGTATTTGAGCGGGCAACGAGATTCGAACTCGTGGCCTTCTCCTTGGCAAGGAGACGTTCTACCACTGAACTATGC
>JACSSI010001236.1 GCA_014879345.1 Anaerolineae bacterium
TGGTCTACCAGTCCATATACAGGTGTTGCTGAAGGTGAAGTGCTATTCAAAATATAAAGCATATTAGACCGCATTATGCGGCCTAATATATAGTTAGGCACATCAGGCAGAGATGGCTCATTGATGAAACATTGATTCATAATGGCGTTCCTTGAGAAATTTCCCTGCTGTGCTCACCTCTTGACTCTCCCCCTTGGGAAGACTATATACTACCGACATGACCCAACCTGAAGAACTGCTCTCTATCGGCGCTTTTGCCAGCCTCACCCGCCTTTCGATCAAAGCCTTGCGGCTCTATGACCAATTGAACTTGATGCAACCACGATGGGTAGATCCGCAAACAAGCTATCGTTACTACAGTGAGGATCAGCTCAAAAGCGCCCGCATGATCCGGAACATGCGCGAGATGGATATGCCACTTGCCACCATTCGGCAGGTGCTCGTGGCATTGGCTAACTCGCCTGCACAAGCCGAAGCGCTGGCGAGTGAATATTCAGAGATGCGTGAACAACAGGCCGAGCAGATTCGGATACAGGTTGCCCAATTTATCCAACAAATTAGACAGGAGCAAACCCCTATGAGTTTCGAAGTTAAAATCAAATCCATTCCTACCCAACAGGTACTGAGCATTACTCACCAAGTCAAAGCTAGCAAACTGGACAAGACCATTCTCAAGTCCATTGAAGCATGCCGCGGTCTCATCGCCGAACAGAAGCTTGAGGCCACATCTGCACCATTTGGCATCTTTCATGGCGCGATCAACGAACAGGAAGATGGACCCTTGGAGATCTGCCTGCCCGTGGATGGAACAGTCAAAGGCAGCGGCAAGATTCAAGTCAAGCAACTACAAGGTGGGCAAGCCGCCTGTGTGATGACGGTTGGTCCTGAGACGGACTTTCCTACCATTCTAGGTGCGTATGATGCTGGTGCTGATTGGATCCAAAAGAATGGTTATCAAATGGCAGGATCGCCGCGCGAGATATGGCATAGTGGACCTGGTGATAACCCCAAAATGGAAATTGTCTGGTTGTTCAATTAAAAAAAGTAGGTCACGCCCAAAGCGTGACCTACTTTTTAACCCAAAATGGTGACTGGTCTCGTGGCGTATGTTTGGCGAGATTTTGAGGAATGGCGGAAAGGTGGAAGGGGAACGGTCGTTTTGGGCAGCAAAAGTGGTGGAAGGAAAACGTAATTAGCTGGTTGAGTTTGTGAGGAATTACGAGATGTTGGGTAAGAACGGCCGTCTGTGTTGGCGTAATAATGTGGAAAGGAAACGGCCGTTTGCCAGCAAGTGCCCTACCGGCTAAGGCAGGCGGCTTCGGCGTAGGTTTTAACAAATATACGCTGGCAAAAAGGCCAGCGTCAGGCGGGCTGCCCGCCTAACATTGGTTCCAGCCGACGCTGGCGCGAGTCCTCGGAAGGCTTACTCTTTGGCTGCGGTTGAGGTTTTGGACGACCGCGCCAGCGCGCCTGAACCTGGAGTTAGGTATAAATCACCAGGCTAACAAAACACGACGAACCATATAACATCATAATCCAGCAACCCAGTC
>JACSSI010001237.1 GCA_014879345.1 Anaerolineae bacterium
TTGATTTTCTTCCAGGACATAAAGCAAATTGTCACTTCGTTGACCTGTTTTAACTAAGCTTCCAAAATTGTGGCAGTTTTCAAACAAGATTACAGTGTGATTTAGGGTACGATCAATCAGATTTTGCAAAATGGTGTGATGATTTTCAATGCTGTACCATTCTTTTAAAGATAGCGGTAGCTTAATTCGATGGTGGTTTTCAAACTCTTCAATCTTCTGAATATTTTTGGCACTAAAATGAGGTTCATCGTCGATTATTTGAAAGCTTCGTTTGTGATAATTTAATTCCATGAATAATTCCATGAATAATTGCTTTGGTAGAATTTATTTCGCTAGGAAATTCTGATGGCTTATTCTACTCATTTGACGTCTTCTTTGAGATAAAATCTATTTTTCAAAGGATTTGTTACTCTTTCAATTCCCAAAGCTTGGGTTATGGTTGGGAAGAATGCTAAATTGTCGAATGCAGCAGATTTTAAGTCTTCAAATGATTCTGGTTCCCCCAATAATTTGGCCCCTATGTTTTCGGTTACAATCTCTGTTTTCTTAAAAACATCATTCTCAAACACAAATCTTCTGACGAGTTTACTATTCCGATAATATGCAAAATCAAATGAGTTATCAATATCCCCAATTGAGCAGTGAAAGAGATCATAACTTTGACTCAATTTTGCAATCGCTTCATCTGTCTTAGGATTATGCCAAAGCGTGTAACGAAAATCATCTGCAATATGTGTCCATTCCGAATCGTTCGCAAAAACGACATGCCATTTAATGTCAGGGAGAGGGGGATGTGCTTTTTGATAACCTTGCAATCCAAGCAGTTTCAAAAAATCCTGATCGGAGATTGAATTGTAACTGCGCACATAAATCATAAAGGGGGTATGCAAATATCCCCATTTCAAGAATGGGTAGTATGGATGGCGAGGATCATACTCACGACTATTGGGGATTTCAGGTGATTTGCTCAAGAGTGGTATCCTTTGCTTTTGTGGAGATTATAGCAGAAAACGGCCGTTCTCATCCCCAAAATCATCGCGCATAGGTGGGGAAAAACGGCCGTTAGGCTTGTCGCACATTGCTTCGATTGTGGTATTTTGCTACAGTGAGGTCATACTGATACAAAAGAGGGTGATTTGGCTACAGCAAGTCTCAGATTAGACCAGGAATTAGTAGAAAGGGCCGCGATCATGGCGAAGGCATTTAGCCGCTCAACATCAAAACAGATTGAACATTGGGTCAAGATTGGCGAGATAATGGAGGATAATCCCGACTTGTCATATGAGTTTGTGCGGCAAGCCATTATTTCAAAGGCTGAAAAAGAAGCAGGCAAACTAGAGATCTATCATTTTGGCTAAGATGACGCAGGTTTTACAAACCCCTTCGTTCAAGAAAACGGCCAAAAAGCTGCACGCTAACCAGAAGCAAGACCTGGATGATGCCATCCGTGTTTTGCTGGATGAGCCGACGATAGGTGAGCAAAAAAAAAAGCAATCTTTCGTACCTGCGCGTTTATAAGTTCAGCACGGTTAATCAGCTTACGTTACTT
>JACSSI010001238.1 GCA_014879345.1 Anaerolineae bacterium
AAAATAACGGTCTCCCGCAAGCGGGAACCCTCCGTCATTTTTCGACTTCCACCCTTGACGGAAGCAGCACCAATGCCAACCGATAGACCGAAAAAAACGGACTCAAGGAGAAAAATGGGTTGGAAAGCCCAGAATTTGTTGAAACCAATAACGTAACGGGTTACGGTTAATTATGATAAGAACGATCCGGCATAAGGGACTGGCTGCCCTCTACGAGAAAGATCAGACCAAAGGAGTCCAGCAAGGTCAGATCAAACGATTACGTGCGATTTTGACCCGCCTTGATGCCGCTTCTAATCCAGCGGATATGGATTTCCCCGGTTTACGGTTGCATCCGTTGAAAGGGGATTTGGCCGGGTTTTATGCTGTCGATGTGTCCGGCAACTGGCGAATGGTTTTCCGCTTTGACGCAGATGGAGATGCGACAGATATTGATTTGATTGATTATCACTAAGGAGGTGACAGTATGGCGATGAAGAATCCCCCCCATCCCGGCGAGGTGATCCGGGAGCTGTGCATTGATCCGTTGGGCTTGACCGTGACAGCAGCGGCTAGAGGGTTAGGCGTTAGCCGCAAGGCGCTGTCTGAGCTTTTGAACGGCCATAGCGGCATTTCTCCAGAGATGGCCGTGCGGCTGTCCAAGGGGTTTGGCGGTAGCGTTGAGAGCTGGCTTAAGCAGCAGATGCAATACGATTTGGCACAAATTCAGAAAAAGGCGGGCGAGATCAGTGTTAACCGTTTTGAGCACGCTTGAACACAGTGAGCAATCATTGTAAAACACATGTGCTTGCCCTTAATGGCAGGGAAAGGAGACAGATTTGATAAAATTACTGACTCCCCTGCCGTGACTTGTCGGATTAGCTATAGCCCATAAGCAACCCAATAGAATGAGCGGACAGGTCTTCGGCGTAGGGGTTATCCAAACGCTAACAACCTAAAAAATGGGCTAAAAGACCCGGAAAAAGCCGGGTCTTTCCTTCTGAAAATCACCATATTCCTGCCCGTCCCTGAACAGAATTGCCCAAACTAAACGGCCTACTTTGTGGTGGGTTACGTACCTTTGTTGGGATGAACCCAACGTTTCCATCACGAAAAACCGCCCTTGACCCCAATCATTCCTCATGAGATGCTTGACGTAATACGTCTCTCAAAGGACAGGCAATGGGCGATGACAACGCGAAACCGGGTAACCGGCCCAAGTTCAGAGACAAGCAAACAGAACGCTTTGCTCAGGGTGAGCGCATCAAGCAATTTCAGGCGTTCAAGGAGCAAGCCGAACGCCGCCTCGATCTACTCGAAGCCGCAATGAGCGTGGACGACCTCAAGAAGCTACCCAGCAATCGCCTGGAAGCTTTAGGGGGTAGTCGCAAGGGGCAGTACAGTATCCGCATCAACGCCCAATGGCGGGTGTGCTTTGAATGGCCAGAAAACGCTGAGCGCCCGTTCAACATCGAAATTGTGGATTATCACTAGGAGCAAGACCGATGACACGCGATCCCATCCATCCTGGCCGGTTCCTCGCCGATGAGCTGGAAGCTCTCGACAT